>NZ_JBFUIX010000067.1:0-39639 GCF_056401635.1 Paenibacillus sp. P4_E11
GTTTTCTGGAGAACATGGCACAGTATCAGATTGACAAAACTTGGCTGATTAGTTGGGAATGCCCGGATGATGAATACGACCCTTACTACAAGAAAATCGTGCCCGACCACGGGGCGAACGGTCCGATCTCCTTCGAGCGCTGTGCTGCATACGCCTTGAAGCATCCCGACAAATTTATTCTAGGGTATGCTCCCGATCCCCGTCGTCCCGATGCGATCGACAAGCTGGATTACGCGATCAGCATGTATGGCGTCCGTCTGTATGGCGAGATCAAGCTGCGTATGRTGTACGACAACCCCGATGCGATCCGGATGTTCCGTTTCTGTGGGAAGAAGGGCTTGCCGGTAATCGTTCACATTGATTATGAATTCGATTCCGGGCGCAACTACCCTAGACCGAACTGGTGGTATGGCGGCGGGATCGGTGCTTTCGAACGGGCTGTTGCTGCATGCCCTGAAACGATCTTCCTCGGTCATGCTCCTGGATTCTGGGCACATATATCCGGTGATGATCAATTCGATAAGGTGGCCTATCCGAAAGGTAAAGTATTGCCAGGCGGGAAAGTAACGGAGATGCTTCGTAAATACCCGAACTTGTATTGCGATATATCAGCTGGTTCTGGTGCCAATGCATTCAAACGTGATCCTGAGCATGCCAAAGAATTCATTCTGGAGTTCCAGGATCGCATTCTGTATGCTCGCGATTACTTCGACAATGTTCACCAAGAAGTACTTAACGGAATGGGGTTACCAGAAGACGTGTTAGCCAAAATATACGCCGGCAATGCACTGAAGCTTGTCCCCTTGAACGACGCAACACATGCCTAACATATGGACCCACTTCCTGTTCGGTGAGCAACTGCTCCAGGTCGTCGCGCCTGACATGAAGTTAGAGAGCACCAAGCTTCGCAATCTATTCCGAATGGCCTGTCAGGGACCGGACCCGTTGTTCTACCATCATTTCCTCCCCTGGCAGACAAGCCGGGGGATGCCGGCGCTGGGCAGTGCCATGCACAGTAGACAATGCGGGCCCGTGCTGCTCGATTTCATTCGTAACGCTGTCGGTAAGCCGCTCAATGATCCCGTAGTTGTATATACCATCGGGTTCCTCACGCATCATATATTGGATCGGAACATGCACCCGTATGTGTTCTTCAAATCAGGCTTCCGCAAGTACGACCATCAACGCTTCGAGATCTTGATGGATACGCTCATTGTCAAGCGCAAGCTCGGCCTGGAAACGTGGAAAACCCCGGTGTGGAAAGAACTGGACGCCGGCCCCGAGCTTCCTGATTCCGTAACGGCAATGCTCGTTTCCGTAACGGCCGCCCACTATCCGGAGCTCACTTCTTCCCATACGGGTCAAGATTGGCAGGACGCTTACCGGGACATACTGCTGGCCCAGCGACTGTTCCACGACCCTGCGGGGTTGAAGCGTCTGATAACAGGCGGGTACATACGCAAGCTTGTGTTCGAGCGGAATATCCCGTCGATCGATATATTGAACGAGGAGCGTTCCGTCTGGCATCACCCCGCCGTCCCGGAAGAGACGTTCACCGCCAGTGTCTGGGATATGTGGGAGCTGGCGATGGAGGACGGAATTCGCGTGATGCAGGCTGCAATGGGGTGCATTGTCGCGGACGATCCAGCCGAACGCAACATCGCCTGGCAGCAGCTCATTCCCGCTCTTGGCAATGTATCTTACGAAACCGGGAAGCCTTGCGATAGCGGACTTGAGATCCACTTCGTGCAGCCGGTATTCAAGTAAATGGCGAGGCTTACCCTGGTTATCAGGGAAAGCCTTTTTTCACGATTCAGAAAGTATAACTTCGCTGATTGTTCATCGTCTCGGCAAACGTACGGCGTCAAAGGACGCCGTTAGGCGTTTATCCTTGGTACCATTAGTCTGACTTATTAAGCCGGCTGCAGATCATCCTGATAGACCAAGGACAAGTAAATCCCGCCTTTAGTGATTAGTTGGTCGTGGGTTCCATATTCAGCTATACAACCATTATCCATCACATAGATCATATCCGCATTCCGAATCGTAGATAGTCTATGAGCGATAATGATTGTCGTCCTGCCTATTCGAAGCTCATCGATGCTGCGTTGGATCTGTCTCTCGGTGTCCAGATCAAGGGAAGAAGTGGCTTCATCCAGAATAAGAATCTCGGGATCGCATAACATAGCTCTTGCAAGTGCTATCCGTTGCCTCTGTCCACCGGATAAGGTCACTCCACGCTCGCCAACCTCCGTGTCATATCCTAACGGCAAGCTTATGATGAAGTCATGAATGAACATCTTCCTGCACATTTCCTGTACTTGCTCTTCCGAAACGTCCCGCCCGAATAAAATATTGTTCTTAATTGTATCTGGAAAGAGATAAGGTTCCTGAAAGGTTATGACACATTTATCCGTCCAATGCTTCCGGTTAAGCTCATTCAACGATATACCATTCACCCGAATAGTACCGGAGTCCGGTTCCCGAAATCTTGTCAGTAGGCCTGCAATTGTCGATTTACCACCACCACTCAACCCAACAAATGCTAGTTTGGATCCGATAGGCAGATCAACCGATATGTCCTTCAATACAAGTGGCAAATTGGGTCCATAGGCGAACTTCACATGTTCAAGCTGTAAACTCTGAATAGATTCCTTCAGTTCGTATTCCCCGTCGGCAATAACCGCTCCATCCGTTACGTCGCGGACTCTCTCCATTTTTGCTTTCGCAGCCGAGAAAATCATGTAGTAATTGAATACATTCTGTAAACTCGATACCAATTGATCGACGAATTGATATAGAACTACAAAAGTTCCGATCGACAGACCTCCACTCATGACCTGAGATCCGCCAATCAACACAACCATGAAGTTCGGGATCCATCTTAAAGGATCACTGATCAGCAGTTTTTTATTGTGCAACCTTCCTTCACTAATAACCTGTCGGTACAGTTTCTTGAATAAGGTATCATATTTTTCCCTTTCCCATTCCTCCCGATGAAAAGCAACCACTTCACGGCTTGCAGAAATTCCTTCTTCAATATGGACGGTAAGCTGTGATTTTCTCTCTCTTGTTTCTTTGGCAGACTCTTTCACACGATCTCCGAAATACCTGCCTAATCCGATATAAGCTGCACTGAACACAAGGGCTACTACCAGTACTACTGGACTTGCTATTCCAATTAATACGATTAGAACCAGTGCATAAATCACTTGCTGGATCCCTTTCGGAATCTGATAGGAGATATCTTCACCAATTCGATAAATATCAACGTTTAATAATTCGTAATACCTGCTTGTTCTTTCCTTATGAATCTCTTGAATTGGAGCCCGATACAGGTACCGCATGAAATATTCCGCCAATGTAACACGCATGCGGTATCCGATATGATGATGGACCATGGCCACAGCGGTGAATAGTAGCGGAGAGGCGATTAGAGCTATTCCCAGTAATACTAAATAAAACACAAGTTTGCCAGATTGACCGCTCAGTAATACATCATCGATAATCCACTTCTGAACACCTGTGCCTCCTGCCATTGCTGCTACCTCCATCAGCATCAGCAGCATACCAATCACAAATCCCCATTTATAGGGACGTGCAAACTGCCAAACCCAGCGAAAGTCTCTCATCCGGTTCTCTCTCCTTCCACTAGCTGGTAGAATGCTCCCTTGGCCTGAAGTAAATCCTCATAGGTTCCCTCTTCAATGATTTGACCCAAATGCATCACTAAAATGCGGTCGAAGTTTCTGATACTTGACATCCGATGAGCAACAGCAATCGTCGTACGGCCAAAAAGCAGAGAATTAATCGCCTTCATTACCTCCTGCTCGCTCACGTTGTCCAAAGCTGAAGTCGCTTCATCAAGAATTACAATCGGCGGATTTTTCAGAAATAAGCGTGCGATTGCGATTCTTTGCCTTTGCCCACCAGATAGACGAACCCCTCTCTCACCGACAAGTGTGTCATAGCCCTGTTCCATCTGAATAATGAAATCATGGGCGAATGCTGCTCTCGCTGCTGCCTCAATCTCCTCGTCGCTTGCTTTGGGATTGCCGAACCGAATGTTGTCACGAATTGATGATCCGAATAAAAAAGTTTCTTGAAACACATATCCGACCGAATCACGAACTACAGCCAGGGGAAGCGAAGATAGCGATACATCGTCCAACCGCACTTCTCCTTGGGCAGGGTCGTAGAATCGGCCAATCAACTTAAGCACTGTAGACTTCCCACATCCGCTCTCGCCAACCAGTGCAACGGATTCTCCCGGTCTTACTCGAAGTGAGAAATCCCGTAATATTCCAGCCCTTGATTGATAACTAAAGCTTACTTGGTCAAACTCGATATTCCCCTCGACTGGACCGATACTGATCGGGTTGTCTGAATCCGCAACGTTCATTTTCAACCGCATAAACTCAATCAGTCGATGGGCTTGTTGCAAAATATAGGTCTGTTCCATAAAGGAGATGAAGATCCGCCCAAAGGAGCCCATCGCAAGAGAAGCGTAGATCGCAAATGAAGTCAACTCGCCGATTGACATCGTTCCAGAGACGACTCTGTCAGAACCAAGTACATAAAGCAATAACAGGCCTATAGAGATAGCAACCATTCGATTCGAAAAACGCAGATGACGGTAAAGCAATGATTTAAGACGGGTGTTTTTGTACTTATGATAGGCGGCAATCATTCGATTGAAATCCCATCGTTCCGCACCATAGGCACGAACCTCTGTCAAGGCGGATACATTTTCGTACATTTTACGGTTAAGGGCGTGCAGAATCGATCGTTTGCTTCTCCAGTAGTTCTGTAGTTTTCTTGTCAATATACGGGCCTGATAAATAGTAAAGGAAATAGCATGGCAAGATGAACAGCGTCAATTGCCAATCCATATTTACCAGAAAGACGAAAGGCACGGTCACAAACAGGATCTGCTGAATCAATCCTGGAAAATACTCCGAATATACTCGCTGTACTGCAGCTACATCTGTGTTGAACATAGAGAGCGTATCCCCCACAGCATGCTGTTCATAATATGAAAATCCCAACTTCCTCAATTGTTGAAACATGGCATATTGTAAATCACGTGATGCCTTCTCCTGAATGGAAAGTCTCAGCAAATTCTGAGCGATACTTGCGGCAAAAAGGATCAAGAGTACGAACAGAAAAGCAATTATAATGATCCGAAAGAGCTCCGTGTTCTTCTTCAGAAATACATCATCGACCAATACCTGAATGATGGTAGGGATCGACATCTGACTTATAACTGCTGCAAGTCCTGATAGGACCAACAGAAAGACCGACCATTTGTATGGTCTCATAAACGAGATGACCCAAAAGTAAGTATGCATTCTAACTAAATTACGAGGCATATGCGTTGTTTCCTCCGTTTATACAATGTCCAGATTGACTATATTGTCCGACTCTCATCCAACTTTCAAAAAATGGCACATTGCTCTCAAAAATTGGTATTAGATCGGATTGTACCATTATTAACCATGATTGGCGACATAAATTTCCAGGCAATTGCACAAAAAAATCCCCTGAAATATAGATCTAGGATCTATTTCAGGAGAGCTTTTAGGAGGCACTATGTTATCTAGCTTGAGTCTTGTGAACACATTGCTATCAGCCTATCTTCCCTGCTACAAGACGCTGAAGTCGCAATGCATTGCTCACGACAATGACCGAGCTCGCAGCCATCCCGATACAGGCAGCCTTGGGTTCCATGTAACCAAATGCGGCTAGAGGAATCGTAACGAAGTTATAGAGGACCGCAAGCAGCAGATTCTGCTTAATATTCCGCATTGTACGCTGGCTGATTGACAGTGCGCCCACAAGGCCGGACAACTTGTCATTAACCAGAACAACATCGCCCGCTTGAATCGCGGCATTCGTCCCGCCTCCCATAGCGATTCCGATATCTGCTGCTGACAACGCCGCAGCATCGTTGACACCGTCTCCGATCAGAGCGACCTTACGGCCTTGACCTTGAAGAGTACGGACCAATTCCAGCTTCTGCTCCGGTTGCATGCCGGCATGAACGATCGAGATACCCGCCTCCGTTGCTGTTCGCAGCGCTGACTCCCGTTGATCGCCGGTGACCATCCACACCTCACCACGTTGCTGCAGCTCGCGGACGACCTCGTATGCATCATTTCTTAACTTGTCAGCCAAGATCAGTATGCCGACCAGTTGTTGATCCAAGCCTATGTACAGTACTGTCGCTTCACCATTTGGCGTACTCCCAAGGGCGTCTGTCTGATCTGGAACGGGTATTCCGTGTGTACGCAACCAGCTTTCATTGCCGATTAGCAGCGTCTTCCCTTCAATCTGCGCTTCCATGCCGCCACCAGGAACTTCTCGGACGTCTTGTGCTTCCGGCAGCAGCAGTCGATGCTTGCGTGCGGCTTCCACGACCGCTTGTGCCAGCGGATGCGACGAATGCTGTTCAAGCGCCGCAGCCATGCGCAGCAAGTATGTTGTTGAATGATGGAACGCTTGTATGGAAATCACCTGTGGTTTCCCTTCGGTCAACGTTCCGGTTTTGTCCAACAGCACATGATCGATCTGGTGCAGCGTCTCCAGAGCACGGCCTTCCTTGAACAAAATACCAGACTTGGCGGACTGGCCGGTTGCAATAAGAATGGATACAGGCGCAGCTAATCCAAGCGCACAAGGACACGCCACCAACAGCACGGCTAGCGCGTGGCGCATGGCAGGCTCGAAACCGGCGGTCGGCGCTACGTAGAGCCACGCCACGAACGTGATGAAGGCGCAGCTAATCATAACCGGGACGAAATAGGCGGCGAGACGGTCGACCTTTCTTGCAAGCAGCGGCTTTTCGTTCTGCGCTTGTTCTACAAGGGCGATGATTCGCGCTAATCGTGTCTCTCCCAACGAGGCATCCGCATGAATGCGCAACCTTCCATTCGCACATCGTGTCCCGCTGTACACCCGATCTCGTGGCGATTTTAAGATGGTGCGGGTCTCGCCAGTTAGCATGGATTCGTCAACTTCTGCTTCTCCTGCCAACACATACCCGTCCGCTGAGATCCATTCCCCAGCGTGCACGATCACGAGGTCACCCTTCTGCAGCTGATCAGCGGCTATCCACTCCTCCTCCTGTCTACGCATGACTCGAATCAATCGAACCTGCAGATCATAGAGTGCATTGACATCCTTAAGCGCCCTTCCTCTGGCGACCGATTCCAACCATTTGCCAAGTAATACGGCTGTCATGATCATTGCTATCGTATCGAAATAGAGCATCGTATGTGCTGCGTGAGAACTGGGGTGAAGTACGGCATAATGACTGTAGAAATAAGCCACTGATGTGCTCATCGCTACTAATACATCCATATTGGCCGTTCGCTGCTTAAGAGCCTGGTATGCCCCATAATAGAATGGATATCCAACATAGAACTGCAATATCGTGGCTAAGCCCCACTGAAAGAACGGCTCATGGAACAACGAAGGTGTCCATACCCATGAACCGCTGGTTATATGGTGAAGCATGGCCCATAACAGTGGAATCGATAAGAGGACAGCGGACAGGAACCGGTTCCGGTAAGATCGTCTCTCCACATCGGACCTTGCCTTGGGGGTCGATCGTTCATCCGTTGCCTTGTAGCCGAGTTGTTCAATTTTGCCTACTATCGACTTCACTTGAATTTTCCGCGGATCCAACCGAATGGAAGCCTGCGCCATAGCCAGATTAACAGAAGCTTGTTCCACACCTTCCATGCGTATGATGCTCTTCTCGATCCGAGTGGAACAAGCACTACAAGTCATTCCCGTGATGGCAAGCTGGATTGTTTTCATACAACACCCTCTTCTCATTCGCTCGATTTCACTTGTCCATACAGCTTATGATCCAAGTTCCAGCAGCAGAATGACTCGAACGGGCTATCCGTTAAACTTCCTGTTGAGCGTCCCTCTCTCCTTTAACCAAGTTGACACGGGTGAGCATATAAATACCGAGCAGGAAGAACAACACGAGTGACAATATTCCGAATCGACTCGAACCGAACGCATAGCCGACAACGGAGAAAACAAATGGTCCCATAATGGACGAGAACTTGCTTGACACCGTCAAGAAGCCGAAAAACTCGGCCGATCGTCCTGCGGGGATCAATCTTGTGAAGATCGAACGCGAGATCGACTGGCTCCCTCCTTGTACAAGGCCGACCATGAATGCAAGCGCATAGAAGTGTGTTGCAGTTGTCATGAAGTACCCTAGAGCTACGATTACTACATAGATGCTGAGTGAAATATATAAGGAGGCCTTCGAACCGAGTCGTTCTGCTATTTTACCGAATAGCAGCGTGCAGGGAATACCGACGAACTGTGTGATCACGAGTGCAGCGATCAAGTGTGACGTGCCGATACCGATTTCTTTGCCGTATACGGTTGCCATCGTGATGATGGTACTAATCCCGTCATTGAAAAACCAGAACGCAACGAGAAATTTCAAAAGCTCTGGATATCGTACCATCTGTTTGAAAGTTGCAGCTACCCTGCCGAATCCGACCCTCGTGTAATGGCCGACCGAATGCCCCTTCAGCGTACCGGTATCACGAACGTGCTTGAATACAGGAAGCGAGAAAACAAACCACCATACCGCTACCGTGGCAAAGGAGACATATATCCCGGTAACTTTATTTGGGAAACCGAACATCTCCCACTTCTCAATCATCGCCAAGTTCAACAACAGCAGTAGGCCGCCACCGATGTATCCATACATATACCCTTGCGATGAAACGTAATCTCTGCGCTGGGGTTCAACTAGATCTGGCAGCATGGCATCGTAGAAAGCGTTTCCACCTGTAAAGCCAAGCGTGCCGAAAATGAATAACACGGAAGCCAGAATGTAATCCCCGTTGCTGACGAATACGAGCCCCGCCGAGGCCAGGACACCTATGTACGTGAACACACGCAGGAACTTCGTCTTGGAACCGGATTCGTCCGCCACGGCCCCCAGAATCGGGGTAATGACTGCCACTAGCAGCATGGCAATTGTCTGGGTGAATCCCCAATACGACGTTGCGAGAGTAGAATCAGACAGCGTCGAAGCGGCTACTTCGCTGTAAAATATCGGCAGAACAGCCGCCATCATCGTCGTCGCGAAGGCGGAGTTCGCCCAGTCGTACATGAGCCAAGCTCGAATCTTCTTTCGGTCTTGCATGGGCAGTCCTCCTTTGTTTCCCTCATAGTAGCGGTTTATTGTTATCGGAGTATTAACATCGTATCTTTCCTCATTTTATCATCGATTGCGTCTGCTTCCAGCTTTTTTTGTAATCGGGACAGCTGCAACGCGGAATTTCCGCGCTATTCGCTCCCGGTGGCCGTGCCCACCCATACAAAGGCAAAAAACAAAAAACGGCCCATGATCAGGCCGTTCTTTCCACAGACTACAACTTACTTCTGCCTCCACTCGTTCCCCCACAGCTTACCGCCGCCCCCTAGTGCCTTGCGGTATTCGTGGCGCCACATATGAACGTCGGTCAGCCCGATCTCGGGCATATTCTTGCGCTCATTGATCGCGGGCAGCGGAGGGAACGGCTTGTGAGGTTCGGATTGATACCAATAGGCAACTGTACACAAATCTAACGTCAAGTTGTTATTGTGCCCATGCTCGATGCTCGCTTCAAGCGATTTCTGGAAGTAGATCGGATCCTCGAAGAAGAAGCGGTAGCAATGGGTGCGGCCCATGTAGCCGAGCTTGTCGGGTATGCGAGCGTAGCCAAAGTAAGGGTGCTGATACAGTTCATTGGGGCTCCAAGAGCTGTTGAAGAAATCTTCCGTCCCTGTTCCATGAAGCGACCCCGGCCAATCTTCACCGTCGACCAGCCACATGTCGTCCCCTTCCCCATACCACATCGGTCCCGGACTATCGACATAATAGTTAATGCCGACGAAATGCCCTTTACCCTCAATATCTGCAAACAAGTAATTGTGCGCCGTGGACGTATTGTTCCCCCCCGCTGCGATTAACCCCCACTCGTTCTCCCCTTCCTCAGGATTCACTTCGRTCAACTCGCGATTCCACCAGGCGTGGAACCGTCCGGCGTCTGCGGCGATCGACGGATGTTCTTCGTAATCGACGTAGAAGTAGAGCCATCGGATTGGCAAACTGGATTGATTCTCAAGCGTTATTCTCGCACCGTCCCCGAAGGGCATCGGGAAGTAACAGTTCAAGGCACGGCCTTTCAAAGGAGCTGCAGCTAGCGGTAGCGAGGCAAAGTTGTACATTTCCCCCCACCCTTGTCCAAAAAAATCACCCAAAGGCGCTTCCACACTCGGATCGGTTTCACCATCCCAATACATACGCAGCACGGTATTCCTACGGAACATCGGGTCTTCCGTATCGAACGTAAACCAAATATGCTTGATGATTCCAGCTCCTGCAATCACCGCGATCTCCGCCGTCTCTCCGGCTCCGACTGTAATCCGATCCCGATTGCTGCCTTCCCGACAAAAACTGGATATGCGCCTCGTTCGAATGCCATCTTTCAATTGATAGATGCTGCCTAGGAAGCTGCTCATAGTCGAATCTCTCCTTGTAATCACGTTTATCTGTATTGTAACAAGGAGCGCATCCGATAGATTTAGCAAATAAAGCTATAGTTTTAACCGAAATTTCCAATTACAATGAATGTACATCCATCACGGAGGAATAGGCAATGGACTTAACCCTGCTAGCCCCCTACATTAGACGCGCCATGAATCACCAAGCCGAGCTGAACTGGGAACTGAAGGAACGTGTCATATTCGATTATGAGCTGTTATATGTGAAGAATGGCGAGATTATTGTCAAGATCGACGACTCCCAATATCACGGGCTGCCGGGCGATCTATTCCTGTTCAAACCGGGACAACCCCATTCCATTCGTCAGATCGGGTCCGTCCCGTTGCAACAGCCCCACGTCCATTTCGATCTGATTCAACAACCGGATAGTCCAGATGTCAAAATATCGTTTAATCCCATGTCGGAAATGACCGAGGCGGAATTAAGCTGGTTTCGTCCGGATCTGCTATCCGCGCCTCCATTCCTGTTGCCCAATCATTTCCGCTTCCGCAATCCGCTTCCACTCGAAACGATGCTGATGGAGCTGATCCGGGAGATGGAGCAACAATTACCATTCTACGAGTTGAAAGCCCGCAGCATCTTCCTTACCCTTTGGACATCCCTGCTCCGGGAATGGTACAAAGAAGATCACCCTGATCGGATGACGGATTGGGAAACCTATATGCTGCTGAAGCCTTACTTGTCATCCCACCTGCATAGACAAGTAACGTTGGATGAAATGGCGCAGAAGAGCCAAATGAGCAGAGCTTCGCTAATCCGCTTCTTTCGTTCCGCGTTCGGTGTCACACCCGTCAAGTACCATCTGGTACTTCGCATAGAAAAAGCGAAGGAGCTCATACAATTCTCCTCCGCTCCGATAACCCGTATCGCTGAACAGCTAGGGTTCGATAGCATACACGCTTTCAGCAGGGCGTTCCGACGTATAGAAGGCGTTGCCCCTACGTTTTATCGCAGGAAAGGCGGTTGATCTACTTCTCGGCTGAACGGTGCTGTTCCTGTAGTACACGCCGTAGTACTTTTCCGATCATGCTCTTGGGCAAATCTTCTCGGAATTCGTAAACACGAGGGACTTTGTAAGCAGCCAACTTGCTGCGGCAGTAGCGGTCGAGCTCCTCCTCAGTGACGGAGACGTTCGCCTTAGTAACGATGTACGCCTTCACCGATTCCCCCCGATAGTTGTCAGCGATCCCGATTACTGCTGCCTCCTGCACGGTCGGATGTTCATATAACACGTCTTCCACTTCGCGCGGGAATATTTTGTATCCTCCAGCAATGATCATGTCCTTCTTCCGATCCACGATATAGAAATAACCTTCCTCATCCATATAGGCCATGTCACCCGTTCGCAACCATCCGTCCCTGAGCACTTCTGCCGTCTCTGCAGAGCGGTTCCAATACCCCTTCATCACTTGAGGTCCACTCACTTCGAGCTCACCCACTGCTCCTACTGGTTGCTCCTCACCTGTATCCGGATCGATAATCCGGCAATCCGTGCTAGGCCAAGGCAAGCCGATACTGCCCGTCTTACGCTTCTCCCAGATCGGATTCAAATGGGTGACCGGCGAGCATTCCGACAACCCGTATCCTTCCACCAATCGACCGCCTGTGATAGCTTCGAACCGCTGCTGTACTTCCGCAGGAAGAGGAGCCGATCCGCTTATGCAACATCGAACGGATGACAAGTCGTATTTCACAGCGGTTAAGGGATGATGGTTAATAGCGATATACATGGTAGGGGCGCCGGGAAAGATCGTGGGCTTTTCGGCATGTATCGTTCGGAGAAGGGGTTCGATTTCGAATCGTGGAAGTAATGAAATCCTGGCACCTGATGCGATGCTGAAATTCATGCAAACAGTCATCCCGTATACGTGGAATAAAGGAACAGCGGCCATCATCGTCTCTTGACCATACTCAGTCTTGTACATCCAGGAGCGACATTGTTCCACGTTCGCAACTAGATTGCGATGCGTTAACATGACGCCCTTGGCTGTCCCGGTCGTCCCTCCTGTATACTGCAGAACGGCTATGTCCTCCCCCGGATCGAGCTGAACGGGCTCAATCGGTAGAGGCTCAGCTTGCTTGAGCAATTTACGCAGCAAGAAGATCTGCTCCTCATGCTCATCAATGTGAACCGGCTTCTTGCCTTGTCGCTTCTGAACGAGCGGGTACAACCATTTCTTCAGCATGGGCAAATAATCCGGTATTCCCGTCACGATAATCCGTTTCAGCTTAACCTTCTCACGGATTGCACGAATACGGGGGTACAGAAGATCGAGACATACGATCGTATCGGCTTGTGAATCGTTCAGGTGATGGATTAGCTCCCGCTCCACGTACAATGGATTCGTCTGGACGACAATAGCGCCCAATAGCAGCGTACCATAGTAGCAAATGACATACTGGGGCACATTCGGCAGCATCAGCGCCACCCGGTCACCCTTAACAACACCCAAGCGCTGCAGCGAATGGGCAAATCGGTATGCAGCATCGAGAAGCTCCGAATAGCGCATCGTCCCACCGAGGAACGAGATCGCTGTCTGATTCGGGTAGCTCCGCGCCGCATCCTTCAAGTAATTCGTCAGAGGAATGGCCGGTATTTCCTGTTCAGGCCTCACTTCCTCGGGATAACTCGACAACCATGGACGTTGGTTCATTCTCCTCCACCTACCTCAAGTAAAAACGTTTGCAATCCGGTTAGTAATACCTATGGAGGAGTGCCTGTTCAACATGTCATGTAAACACAAAGAAAGAGGCGGTTCCCCAAGGAACAGCCTCTCTACATTTTGTATCCCTTTATAATGGAGCGTTGAATTTGCGATATTCCGTCACTTGGAACGGAGCGGATGCTTCAGCCCAAGGTACGCCGATCTCAGAAAGCAGCTCATTGCGGTCGAACGCTTGTCTCAACTGCACGTCAATGTTTGTGATGCAATGGGAGATTTGTCCATTATGAACTGTATACGTGTTAACGTATTCAGCTGGTACAGGTTGGATTGGCGCTGCCGATTCAAACGCACCGTTCGCCGCTAACATATACGGTCTTACTTTTGCTAACGGGCTGTTCAGCTCCTTCTCTTCTCCACGCAAGACACGGACGAAATTCATCAGATTGCTGCTAACCGGCCATTTCTCCGGATTCTCATACGTAATCGTTTCCTCTTCAGTGGTCAAGGTCATACGCTGGATATAGTCGCATTGAATCGTCCCCTTCGATCCTTGAACGATGACTTGCGGCGAGCTGACAGGATTGTTCGTGCATACGGTGGCGTAGAAGTAAGCGGAAGGACCTGCGCTCATCTTTACTCGAATGCTCGATGTATCTTCACTTTCAATCGGATTAGCCCGATACAGCTCAGCCTGAACTTGCTCCGGGACGTTCGGCAGTCCTCCCGACATGGCTGGAAGAGCAGCAATTTGAACGACCATCTGCAGCAAGTGTGCGAACGGATTCATGACCGTTCCGTCCAAGACGTGGTGACCGTTAACGGTAAGCTTCCCTGCCCAGGGTGTACGATTGTAGTAGCTTTCCGTACGCTGCCACAGCCCAAGTCCCTTAATCGCGATGACTTCGCCGATACGCCCTTGCTCCACCCACTCGTTGATCAGGCTGCGCCCGTCTGGTGTAAGCGAGCTGAAGTTGACTGCACATCGCTGACCTGTGCGTTTACTCGCTTCGATAAGTCGGTCGACATCCTCGATCACGGCTGCAGGCGGTTTTTCCAACAATAGATCGAAGCCAGCTTCCATGACATCGATGCCCATCGACACGTGCAAATGAATCGGTGTTGATACGATCACGAGGTCGACCGTTCGTTCAGTAGCTAACATCGCCTTATAATCGCTATATAAGCGGGTTCCCCTCGCCTTGAGTTCCACTTCCTGCTCGGCAGCAATCTTCAAATCACTAACGGCTGCCAGCTCGACGAATCCTAATTCCGCTAACGCCAATGTCTGCTTAAGATGATTCACTCCGTACCCATTGATGCCAATGATGGCGATCTGTACGACTTTATTATGTGACATGCGCTTGTTCCCCTTGTCCATAGTAGTTGTATGCCTGGAATGGCAGTTGACTGCAAATGAACATATTCGTGTTATCGCGATGAAATCCTGCAATTGTTACACAAATTAGAACATATCGAGCAATTGCGGAACTCGTCTCGGGATCGCACGTTCCAGCAGTTGTACCGCTAATGGACTGCCGGTCAGTCTGCCAAGCTCCGCAAGGGCAGGAGGTCGTTGATAGCCGCACAGCATCGTGGATAAAGTTTGGATATCGCAGGAAAGTACTTTGCATGTGCCTGGCGTGTGGTCTGGATTGGAACCGTCATGGGCAGTAGGAATCGTTCCCTCGTCTGTAAGTTCCGTTATTATACTACCATTAGCCTGCCACTCCAGCTTCCAGCAGCCTTCATTCCAAGGGGCATGCTCATCCTTCACATTCAGCCAGAGCGTCTCTCCGGCTATCACGGGTTCGAATGGATATTGCCGTACAAACTCCGCTATATCGACAATTCGTATCATAAAATAGGGATAATATTCGCGTCTAACGGTTCCCGGTTCTGCGAACAACATGACGGTTGGATCATTCGTTGGTGCGCTCAGCTCAACCGTGTTGATAATCGAATCATGGTTGGCGATGTATTGCCATAAACCTTTGCGGCTGTCCGCATGAAGCGTGATGAACTCGTGAATGCGCATCCGCCTCTCACGAATCGTATACAGCATATAACCTTGCGGTTCGCCAGATTCGTTCGTATAGATAGCCAAGCTGCCCAGCTTGCGCTTGAACACATTCGATACCCACCAGTCCGAGTCTCGAATCAGCATACCGTTGTATCGCTTGGCGTATTGCTCGTAAAGTTGGGCTATGATAGCCAGCTCCCCTGCACCACCTCTTCTTACTTGCCCAGTCACACCCTTGAACCTGGGAAGATGTTCGGAATTGATCGAGTGTGTGGTCATATCGCCGAACGATTCCCAGCCATATTTACGATAGAACGAGAAGGAGAACGGATTCAGCATCGATACGGTCTGTCCATTCAGCTTCATCACTTCCAGACAGTGAGCCATTAGCTTGCCGACCATACCCCCGCGCCGAAGCTCGGGATAAGTCGCCACGTGAGCGATACCGCCCATCTTGAAGGATGCCCCCTGCAACATGATATGCATAGGCAGCACAGCTACTCTGGCGGCTAGCTTGTCGTCGACAAAGAAGCCCCAGATATGCTCGGGAATGACTTGCTTGCGTTTGACCGCAATTTCTTCTTCGGTATAGGTTACGGCGAAGGCAACTTGGGTCATGTCTATGAATTGATCTATTTCATCGAATCGGATCTGACGAATCATCTTATCTCTCCTCGTAACAATAAAGTCAGTAGTACTTGGAACCTACTATAGACGAACTTGTCAGCAGCGAAAAGATACGGTTTGTTCGGATCATAACCGATTTATCGAAATCCAGAAATAAATGAAACAGTCAAAAATACGATGATACAGGTAAGCTGGCATTCATGTTTTAATTATTAGTAGTCCTACTATACTATTTTTTCTAAGGAGACTTCGATGATACAGTTGCCTGATACTATTTGGGCCGTCAATGACGGCGAGAAAGTGTGCAGAGACGATCTAGCTAATCCGAATCGTGAGCGCAACAGCGTCTGGGACGGCAGCCGGATCCACCTATTTGGAGCGCGTAACGAGACGATCGCATTCCAGCTCATTGTGGAAGCTCACGATACTGCAATTACCGGGTTGAAGGTCGAGATGTCCGCCCTTATTCATAGTGATCATGTCCATGCTTCCATCCAGAACGAACCACGTGCCTCTAACGATCCGAACGATTACGTAGGGCGACGAATTGAAGTGTTTACGGAGCATTATGTGTACGTTCCACCGGAACTGAGCACACCTCCACAATGGTTCTACGCTCCAAGCGCACCACCCTTACATCAGGCAGGATGGATCCCGGATGCGCTTATTCCCCATGATGCGAAGAGCGGATTCGGAGGTCARCCGGTTCGAGTACAGGCCGGAACGAACCAAGGGTTCTGGGTAGACATATACGTCCCGGATGACCCTGACCTTGTTGCCGGACGTTATGAAGGGAACGTAACCGTCCACATCCTAGATAATGGGATTACTTGGAATGTCCCTGTTGTTCTGGAGTTATACGACTTCACGCTTCCGCATGAGACTCATACCAAGACGATGGTCTATACGAGCGATGTCAGCGCTTACTTCCCGACATTGGATAAGCCGGCTGACGCGCTTCGCAAGATGGCACACCGCCATCGCTTCAACCTGGTAGGCGCAGACGTGCATAATTCAGCATTTGATGCCGAAGCAATGGAACGGTATATGCCATACTTGAATGGTTCCTTTTACCAGCCGGAACAAGGGTATGAAGGTCCTGGACAAGGCGTCGGCGAACAGATCTTCCCGATCGGCATGTACGGCTCCCCTGTATTGGGAGAATCACCTGAACAAATGCAGAACGAAGCCGACCGCTGGGTGGACTGGTTCGAACAGCTGCGGCAACGTGACGGATGGCAGGGTGTATATTTCCTCTATCTGATCGATGAGCCTCGGCCAGACAAGTTTCCCTGGATCGAAGAACAGTGCGCCGCTATTAAATCCTCGTCCGGCTCTGGACGCGACTTGCCTATTCTGACAACACGCGCTTATGCTCCTCAGCTTGAGAAAGCGATCGATATCTGGTGCAGCGCTACAGTTCGACCGGAAGAGTTGGCCGCAGCCGAGCGAAATGGGCAGCCCACCTGGTTTTACAATGGTTACCGACCGTCACACGGCTCCGTCATTCTGGAAGCTGAAGCTGTTGACTTTCGTGTGAACAGCTGGGTGAAGTGGAAGCATAGGATCGACCTATACTTCCTGTGGCACGGCACTCACTGGCGTCATAACCACCAAGGACCACGCGGACGGACGAATCAGAACGTATTCGGATACCCGGTTACGTTCATGTATGTGAATACGAACCCGGAAGACGAGTTCTACGGGGAGTCCGGCATTCATTGGGGCAACGGAGACGGCATTCTCTTCTATCCCGGTCATGACCCGTTCTATCGCGAGCAGGATCGCGGCATTCAAGCACCGCTCAGCTCGATTCGGATGAAAAATTTGCGGCGCGGCATCCAGGACTATGAATATATGTGGCTGGCTTCGGCACAAGGAAAACGTAGCGAAGTCGATACTATTGTGCATAAAGCCGTGCCACGAGTATGGCATGAATCGGACCGTGATCACCCAGCTTCCTGGTCGTCAAGTGGCAGCGATTGGGACGGGTATCGCAAGGAATTGGCGCAGTTGATCGGTTTCAGATCGGATGTCACATTTGCTCCCCTATGATATAATTAGACCTTCTCGTAATTAACTCTAGGACAGGTGAGGAATCATGAACGAAGGGTCCAAACGAAGATTGTTTTCGAGACTAGGGTTCAGGGACAAGACATCCTCTTTATTCGTCCGGCTGCTTGTCAGCTTTCTACTTATTATTGCCCTTCTGGTCTCGTTCATCTGGTTCTCAGTCGTGTTCTATCGCGGAAGCATTAAGGACGAACTGATCAAATACAACACGCTGAATTTAAAAAATACGACAGACAGTTATGAGAGCGTTTTCGCTCTAATCCAAAACTCGGTTTTATCCTTCTCGCTTAAGCCTGAACTGCAGCTCGTACAAGGAGAACCCGTCAATTATGTCAGGGCGGTCTCCGCGATGCAGGATACTCAATTTTTTTTGAATAATCGTCTGCTGTATCTGAATAACCTTTTGCTAATGTACAAGGACGCCGGATTCGCACTGGAGAAAAGCCGCGGAGCCGAATTCGACACGATGTTCACGCGCTATTATAACAGCCCGGACTATACGTCCGACTTCTGGAAAGACCAGTTCCAGAACACTTCTAAATTCCATGTGCTTCCGGCTTCTTCCTTCGGCGAACTAGAACGCACGGGGCGTTCCGGGGTGCAGACATTAATTCCAATTGTGGTCAAGAATGAACAAATCCCTAACTTTTATATGCTAGCTTTAGCTGATGCTGATCAAATGTACACCTCCCTGCACCATTCCATCAATGACAACTTCTATGTTCTGAATGAGCGGAATGAACGGCTGTACGCTTCTTCAAGCTCTGCCCAAGTTGAGTTACCTGCGTTCACAGGACTTGATGGCTTTGTGAAGAAAGACAGCAACTATTACTTTTATATGAAAGGCAAGAGTGGCTTCACGTATGTAAATATGATTCCAGACACCTCGATATCGGATCAAGTTCGCTGGAATTTCTCCTTCGTGCTGCTGCTTATTCTGACGATCTCGATTAGTGTGCTCGTCTCCTTCCTGCTAAGTATACGACTGAATACGCCCGTCAAACGGATCATCGATGCGATCCAGAAGTGGAACACTCCGCTCCCTTGGGCTAGCGGCATTAAGGAGTTCAACATTATTCATGATAAGATTAGCGATATTCTGAAGACGAGCCGAGATATTCACGATAACATGTCGGAGAAAGAATCGCTGCTTCGGTATTACGCCTACTCCAATATGCTGAAGAAAATTCGGAACCAGCACATCGATTCGGATCCGCTGTTCGCATCAGACCGTCCGTTCGTACTGCTGTTGTTCCAAGTCAACTACAAATCCATGCTGCATCAGCTCGATGTGAAGGAAGACCGGGCGACTTCCTTCATTCGCGAATATGTGAATCGAATCGTCTGGGAGACATATCCGGACTCGCTCACGTTCCAGATGGAGAACGATCAGATCCTCTCGATCGTGTTCACTTCAATCGAAGATCCGAACATTGTCGCCACATTGGGGCAAATCAAACATGTCCTTGATACGGAGCGGGAATATTGTTTCTTATCGATCACCGCCTCTGGTGGAACGGACGACTGGAACGAGGCGTATCGGAACGGATTGCAGCGGCTTCGCATGCGGTTGTGGAACGATGAAACCCAGATTGTGTTGGGGTTAGAGAGTCAAGAGGATGAAGTTAGGCTGTCTGCAGCACAAGAGGAAGAATTCGATGCCAATCTGGCCAGCGGCAATGAGGCGGCTGTACTCACACTCGTGAAACGGCTGCTTGCGCAGATGAGGAAGAAAGAGGCTGGTGCACGCAATGTACTCAGCTTTGCGGAGAATGTAGTCCTGAGGACACAAAAAGCGCTGCAGCTCAAAAATATCGATCCCTCATTCGTCCAGCAAGCATTGATCGAGCTTCCAAACCGTCACACCTACGAACGACTGGAAGAGCTGCTTAGCCTCTTGATCACTTCCGCGTGCCAATCGATTAAGGAGCGGAAGGATAAGCGGGATCACATCATCCATTTCGTCTACGATTACTTGGAAGAACATTATGAGAAAGATATTACGCTAGACGCCATTGCTGAGAAGCTGAATATTACTCGCAGCTACCTCTCCACTTACTTCAAGGAGAAGACTGGCATTTATTTCGTGGATTACGTCAATTCGGTTCGTATCAACAAAGCCAAGAAGCTGCTCCTGAAGCCGGAGATCCGAATCCAGGACGCAGCCACGCTGGTCGGTTATCAGAATATTAACTCGTTCAACCGTATGTTCAAGAAGTTCACGGGTGTAACGCCGAGCGAATTCCGTAAGAATGAGATCCGATAGGCCGCTGTCATACGCCATAGCGCGTATGAGCGGCTTTTTATTAACGATTCAGAATGATTACCTTCGCTGATTGTTCATCGTCTCGGTAAACGCACGGCATCAAAGGACGCCGTTAGGCGTTTATCCTAGTTCATACAGATCGGTGCTCAAGTATTTCAGCCCGGAGTCATTGATCGTCATGACGATGCGGGCGCCTGCCTCCCTCTCCAGCAGCAATTGTAGCGCTGCAGCGGCATTGGCACCGGAGGAGAAGCCTGCGAAGATGCCTTCTTCGCGGGCGAGCCGACGACAAGCGACGATGGCCTCCTCGTCGCTGACGGTCAGGAACCCGTTGATCAGACTCCGGTCGATCAGCGGCAGTTCCAGGCTGTAACCGCCGCCTTGCAGGCGGTGATTCGCATTCGTCTGCGGTCCCCCTGCCATGTAGGGGGCGCCTGCCGGTTCGATCAAGTAACAGCGGATCGACGGGTTGTAGGCTTTCAGCTTCTTGGCGCAGCCCGCGAACGTGCCGCCGCTTCCGGCAAAATCTAGAAAGACGTCGAATTCGCCGCCCGTCTGCTGCCAGATCTCCTCGGCCGTATGCAGCTCATGGGCAAGCAAACTGCCAGGATGATGGAATTGATCGGCACGGAAAGCGCTTCGTTCGGCCACGATTCGATCCGTTTCCCGCTCCACAAGCTTCAGGTCTTCACCTGATACTTGGCCAGCTATTGATCCCGGCGCTTGATCGACCAGGACAACTTCAGCTCCGAGCGCCTTCATCATCCGTGCTCGCTCCATGGAGTTGCCCTTCGACATGACGGCTACGAACGGATAACCTTTCACTGCACAGACGATGGCTAGTCCAGTGCCCGTATTGCCACTGGTCAGCTCCACGACAGTCTGGCCGAGAGCGAGTGAACCGTCTCGCTCCCCTTCCTCGATAATTTGCCGAGCGATGCGGTCTTTCTTGCTGAAGCCAGGGTTAAAATACTCAAGCTTGGCGAATATGTCGCCTTGGAGACCTCGAGTTAATCGACTTAACCTGACCATCGGCGTATGACCGATAGTCAGGTGAGCGCCGTCGAGAATCCCGCTCGGATAATCGGTCACGGTGCCAATCTCCCCTTCATTCTCTGACGTCCAGTTGCACGCCGACATACTGCTCATTCTTCGCTAGTGCGCGAGCGTAGCGTCGCTCAATCGTAAACGACGGCACTACCCGTTTGTTCGCGTCCAACACTTGCTGGATCGTTATACGGCCGGGCAGCAGCTCCGCCAATAGATCATCCACATCGAGCTCACAGCCCAGTCCGATGGCAAAGCTCCCATGTCCCCAGCTGTGGGTTGGCTCTACCGGGAATGCTTGGAACGTATCCAGCAATCGCGTAAGATGAACGTCTCGGATGCCTGTTAGTACAGCCGTGTACAAGGCAGTCAGCGCATGTTCTTCCTCACCTGCGATAGCCAACCATGATGAATGGTACTCCGCTTCCTCGCGGATAACGTTAATGGCCGCCATGACGTCCGTGACCCGCATGCCCTGCAACGTCTGGCCCAACAGCCTGGCATAGTAACTCGCTCCAGTCTCTACATCGAACATGCCGAACGAGCTCTTCGGATGCATCGCTCCTAGCCCGACTCCTCTCGGCTGAACGAACAACCAGGAGGAATAGGCTGATTCAATTGAAGTTGGGATGTCAGCAATTGCCAGTGATCCGACAACCACGCATAGGCTGGGAGAATGAATATTCGTTCGTTCCAGCAAGCTGCACTCGATCATCATGCCCGGTTCGGTTTCGATCAAGAGCTTGGACGCACGCATCCCGTCATAAGAAGTCTCAGCGGCACATCTGTCTATGAGTTTCGGACTCCATGTCGCTTCCACCGACAGCTGGTCGGACGGCTTTAGCTTCAACACATGGCGCAATCTCTCCTTCGATCCAAGTGCCATCACCTGTTGTATCCCACTAAGCTGAGGCAATCTCACCATGGCTTGACCCGCTATATAATCTTGAATATCGAAGCCCGAACGCTCCATGTTGCACATCAGCTCTTGCTCACTCGGGATAGCCTTGTAGTCCACCATTTGATTTCCTCGGAAGCTGACATGGAAATGATGACTTAGAAACTTCAGCACCTCCATCCGGGTGTCCACCCATAACCCATGTCCCTTCGCCGCGATGTAAGCATGGACGGTGTGTTCCGCTCCCAACAGCTTATACAACCGTTTCGACTCGACCAGCGCACCTCGTACACCTTCAATGGGGAAGAAATCATAGAGTGCCGCTCCGACCATGTATGGCTTGGGTGCAGCCGCCGTAATCAAATCACTCAAATCCAAACCGTGTTCCATAAACCCGGGTGTGCATTGCTCCGCATCCTGCGCCAGAATGCGTTGCAGCATCGCTTGAAGCTCAGTGATGTAACAGCACGGGGCTACCGCACGAATACGATCGTCGTAGGCACCCATATAAGCCGTCATCATGCCTCCGCCCGAATTGCCAGATACCGCGACACGGTTCTGATCGACCTCGCGACGGGTTAGCAAATAGTCAAGCGCTCTAACGCTCTCAGCAACCATATAGGCGGCAATATGTTCGCCCAGTGCGCTAAGCTGACGATCCACCAAGCAATGGGCGTCGACCGGGCTAAGCCACTGCACTTCGATCTCGTCCTGCCCAACCCGCGCCTCGAGATCCGTTTTACGCCGACTCTGCCAATCCGGAATCTTCCGTTCACCCTGTCCGATCGGATCGTAGATAAGGACGCAGAACCCGTTCTTCGCAGCCTCTACGCCGAAGGAAACGTACATCGGACTGGCCTTGCCTTCAGCGGCGTGCCCACAGGGGAATAGTATAGCAGGTCCAGGTGATACTGCCTCGATAGGGTAGTAGAAGTTAGCTGTAATGAATACCCCCGGTAAGCTTTCGATCCGTACAAGGTCGACCTTGTACTCACCCTTGTCCAACGTCCCGGTCACTTCCATTCGTCCGAGTGGACATGATGGAAGTGGACCGATACATTGCTTGAACGCTTCCCGAACTTGAGCTTGATACACCTGCGCTTCTTCGAGCGAGCCTACCCGTTTCACTCGTCGCTTACGCTCCAGCATGTACGCTTCACTTCGACTGTCCAAGTAGCGAAGGAACGGATTGTAGCGGTATTCCGTTCGCTCCGGGTAGTCGTCGATATAGGACCGCTCTCTTCCGGCGTGTGCTCTCTGTTCAAATTCTGTACACGGCAGCTCCATAACTATCTCACCTTCTTATTTCCATTCTCCCTTGATGCCTGTCGATTGTAAAATCTTATTCACATCGTCGATCACTTCTTTACCGCCTTTTTTCATATACTCGTCGACCATCTTGCTCCAGTTGGATATCGGCTCCTGGCCAACAATCATCTTCGTCTGCCACTCCTGGATTAACACGCTCAGCTCCGATCCCTTGGCAGCCAGTACATCAGAATGGATACGATTCACCGGATCGATGTAGAACTTCGTGTTCTTCAGCAAATCTACAGCGGATTGTGCGTACGCTTTGGCGAACGGATTCGCCAACACCTTCCCAGGTTCGGTCGCTTCATCGTTAGGCGCCCAGAACGGTGTAGTAATGTAATTGTTAGGACGTTTGTCTGCGGTTTCTGCTGCTGTTACGGCAATCCCGTTGACCATCGTATAGCCGACTCCGACTCCGCCGTTCATCCAATCGAATTCTTTGTTCTTCTCATTGCGTTGATCGGCTGGAATGAAGGTGCGGAAATATTCTTGAATCTGGAGAATGCGATTGATTTTATCCGTGTCGTTCTTCAGCTTGGCGTTGAGAATCGTCACCTGGTAATAACCCGGAAGTGCTAAGTAGCCTTGTTGCCCGTCAGCCTGCTTGAACGGAGGGATTACGGCAATCTCGGCCCCTGGCATTTGATCCTTCATCGTCTTGAAGCGGGATTCAGATATATCGTATGGCTGTTCGAACCAGATCCCGTATTTGCCGGCAAAKAAATCTTTGCGAACATCCGCTGTCTTCGACACAGCCCAGTCTTTATGAATCGCGCCTTCCTTATACAGATCGGCTAGCAATTGCGTTTGCTGCTTGAACCCTTCCGAGATTGCACCTGGAATGAGCTGTCCCTGCTCGTTCTTGGAATACCAACCCGAATCCCATGCTGCTCCCATGTGCGCACCGTACACGATCTGCTTCGCGAGTCCGATGCCATACGTATCAGGTTTACCGTTTTTGTCCGGATCGTTCTTCGCGAATGCGATTGCCACGTTCTTCAGCTCATCATAGGTGGTCGGCATCTTCAGCCCGAGATTATCAAGCCAGTCTTTGCGGATAAGCGGCTTCTTCCCGTACTTCGAAGGGAAATATTGCGGAATGCCGTATATTTTCCCATCCACTGTTACGGCATCCCATACATACTTCGGAACCGCTTTCAACGACGGGTACTTGTCAATATAATCGTTGAGCGGTAGGAAGGCACCTTGCTTCGCCCATTTCACGAAGTTGGCATCTGCACTCTCCATCCCGATCATGTCGGGTAAATCCCCTGCAGCCATGACGACTGGCAGCTTATTCGTATACTCGTCGTAAGGCACGTACTGCGGTTTGAAATCGATGTTGAATTTCTCTCCGATCAACCTCACTCCATCCCCGGAGTTACTCGGAATAGGGCTAGCCCATGTCCCTTCAATCGTGGAAATCGTTAATTTCTTCTCCATGGCGTTTCCAACCGCTGGTTTATTCGTCGAACTCGGTGTGTTCTTTGCTGGTTCCTTCGTCGTCGAACAGGCTGCCAGGCCCGTTGCCAAGCTCATGACAAGACCCACTGCAATAAGTTTCTTCATACTCTTGAAACCTCCTCGTTAATGGTGTAATCGGTTTCTCTGACTCCCTTGCCTGTTATGCGCAGGTATTGGACTTTAGCCTTTCACAGAACCGAGCATCACCCCTTTCGCAAAATGCTTTTGCAGAAACGGGTAGACGATCAAGATGGGCAGGGTGGCTAACAAGATGGCAGCCATACCGATCGTTTCGCCTGGAGGCTGGTGCGCCGACTTCGCCGCTTCACGAGCTGCGGATACAAGTGCATTGGTCGCATCGTTCAGGATGACAATTTGCCTCAGAATGACCTGTACGGTCCATTTGGATGGGTCGTTCAAATACAGAATGGCCGAGAAATACGTGTTCCAATGCCCGACCGCATAGAACAATCCGAATGCGGCGAAAGCTGGCTTGGATAAAGGCACGACGATACGGGAGAAGATTTGAAGATCATTCGCTCCGTCAATCAACGCCGCTTCGTTCAGTTCGTTCGGAATGTTCAGAAAAAACTGCCGGATGACGATCAGATTGAACGAATTGATTGCCCCAGGAATAATAAGTGCCCAATACGAATCAATTAGCCCTGTCGCTTTCACGATCAAATATGTCGGGATCATGCCCGCACTGAATATGAATGTGAACAGCACGAGAAACAAGTACACTTTTTGTCCCCATATATTTCGAGTAATAGCATAAGCCATCGTCGCTGTCAAAACCAAATTGACCAAGCTCCCCACTATGGTCACGTATATCGTAACTCCGATCGAGCGAATAAACTCTTTGGAGTGAAGAATGAACGTGTAAGCATCGGTCACCCATTTCTCCGGCCACAAGATCAGCTCACTCCGCACATATTCCTCATAGGAAGTGAACGATACCGCGAAGATATAGTAGAACGGGAACAGCATCAGCAGTGCGAGCAGACCGAGCAAGATGATGTTAGCACTATCTGTAATACGTTCGGACACGGACTTCCTCTTGTTGTACATCGATTGTCACCTTCCTCTGGATTAGAAGACGCCATCTTCTCCGAATTTCTTGGCCATTTTGTTAGCCGCCAGTATAAGGACCAAGCCTACTAAGCTCTTGAATAGACCAACCGCGGTACCAAAGCTGAAGTCCGCCTGCTGGATTCCTTTGAAATACACATACGTGTCGAGCACATTGCCCACGCTCATCGTGAACGGGTTCAGCATGAGGAATATTTGTTCGAATCCGGAATCAAGTACGCTGCCGAGACGGAGAATGAATAAGATCACGATCGTGCTTCGGAGTGCAGGTAATGTAATGTGCCAGATTTGGCGCCACCGATTCGCACCGTCTACGACTGCAGCTTCATATAGGCTTGGGCTAATGCCAGATAAGGCAGCCAGGAAGATGATCGTTCCCCACCCGGACTCCTTCCAGATGATCTCCAGAATGATAAGCGGTATGAACCAGCCTGGCTGCTGTAAGAATGAGATCGGTTCCGTTCCGATTGTAGCTTCCATCACCCGGTTCACTATGCCCTCTGTCTTCAGGAAGATGGTGACGATGCCGATTACTACGACCCACGACAGGAAGTGCGGCAAGTAGAGGATCGATTGAATAATCCGCTTGTAGCGTTCACTCCTGATTTCATTCAGCATGATCGCCAGTACGATGGGTACGGGAAAGGCGAATGCAATCTGCAGCACCGACAATGAAAGCGTGTTCCACAATACCCGCAAAACTTCCTGATCGCTGAATATCTTTCTGAAATGCTGCATCCCTACCCAATCGCTGTGCAGGAAGCCCCGGAACGGGCTATAATCCTCGAAGGCGATAATGTTGCCCAACATCGGAATGTACCTATAGATGATAAAATACAGAAGTCCCGGCATCAGCAGGAGAAACAAATATCGTTCCCGCCATAGGCGATCCATTAACTTTTTGCGGTGTGGTAGCTGCGGCCTGTTATCCGCGGTATACATCGGGGCATTATTTCTAGTTGAGCTTGCCACGCGGTGCCCTCCTTTTCACCAACTGTTCAGGGGTCGCTCCCCTTCTGCCCTTACCTTATCTAATTTCGAGCATGCAGCAAATCGTAAGTATTCTTACTGTTTCACCGAAATTCACGATAAGCTAACAAATGATGAAGGAGTGATAAAATGGAATAGTTCGTAAGAGGATGATAGTGGGGATAGCACTTGCACAAAATAACGTTTGACCCTAACATTAGTGTCATGGTTTACACTACAATTAACCGGATGAAGGAGGCGACTACGAGTATGCGAATTGGCGAATTGGCCCAACGGACCGGGGTGAGCATCAGATCGTTGSGCTATTACGAGCAGCAAGGACTGCTAAGCTCTAGTCGGCAACCAAACGGTTATCGGACATATTCCAATCTGGCCGTCGAACAAGTGAATACGATCCAGTTCTATATTAAGCTCGGCCTCTCRACAGAGGAGATATCCGGATTCTTGCAATGCGTGCTGCTTAACAAAGAATCGTTCTGCGCGCAGATTGTGCCTGTCTACCAGCACAAGCTTGAGGAGATTAACAAGCAAATCGAGCAGTTGCAGATGATCCAATCCAATCTGAGAGAGCGGGTTGCTTCCATTCAAGCGGAAAATAAACATTTATCGGAGGGATAATCCATGTCCATCGAAACGATTACCGAGCAGCAATTTACGGAGAAGGTTGGTGCGAGTCAGGTTACACTTGTAGATTTCACAAGTCCGTACTGTCCGCCCTGCCGAGTATTATCACCTATCCTGGATGAGTTGAGCGAGGAATTCAATTCCCGTAACGTGTCCATCTTGGAGGTCAACGTAGACGACTCCCCACAAACCGCTTCGAAATTCGGCATTATGGGAGTTCCGACGGTTATCTTGTTCCAAGATGGCCAGCCTGTCGAGAAGTTAGTTGGATTGCGTCCCAAGAGCGTTTACCAGACGGCGATTTCTCGCTACCTTGGTTAAGCCTGTCTTTAAGCTGATGGCTTGAAGGAGAGTATGAGCGGAGGAATACCGGCGAACAACATCAACAAGCTGCCTACTTCGCTCCCCTCTCAAGCCTATTGTCGATTCCACTTTACTTTGTTGAGCTCGTCCTTCAACTTGAAGCTTGTCTCCAGATCGATGTCATACACGTTCGCCAGAGCGATGATATAGTACAACACATCAGACAGTTCCTCTTCGATCGTGCCTTTGATCTGCCCACTATCCTTTAACCGCCTGTCCTTCCGAATCGTATCCGATAATTCTCCGACCTCTTCGACTAGTTTCAAAAAGTATACGTGCTTGTTGTCAGGTCGATGATCATGTTTCTTGATGTAAGCTTGCAACTGTGATAGCGTAAGCGGACTTTCCATATGTTTATCTCTCCTACTCTCTTTTCCCCATCGAAAACCCGTCGAATAGCGGTCCTCCGAGAGGGGCATACATCTCCTGAACGAACTCTATGATCGGCTTTTTCTCACGATGTCGATAATAGGCATCAAGGGCTTGGAACAATCGCTTAGCAACGACGGGGTCATAGCTGTATAGAGCACGTTTCAAAGTTTTCCCTCGACCTGTCCAACACCCGTTCAGCCTCAGAATGAAATCCACCAGGTTCACAGACAAGGAATTCAAGGTTAGTAACGCTTCTTCCTCATCGCGGCAGTCCGCGAAGTCGTCGAGTGAATCGAACATGAAGTATCGGGACGCCCGAATAAACTCATCGCTTAATGGCTCCGGTCCTGCAGTAATGCTGCGCAAAGCTGCCTCTCGAAGCTCAGCAGCTAGACCATGGTCAGTCAGGATCAGTCCTTGTTGGATCATCGTTGCCAGAATCGGACGGCCTTTCTTGCGATCCTTCTCGAAGCATGGCAAGTACGAGTCCTTGTTATGGATCAACACTTCAATCTTCCATCCGAATCGTTCGAAGCTTTCCCGATAATCTGCTGTCACTCCAACTTGAACGAATACTACAATGTCCAAGTCGGAGGTCGGTGTCTCTTCCCCACGTGATGCACTGCCCGCAAGGAACGCCGTGAGGCAGGCCGGAAACTCGGCATCTATAAACTGATGTGCAGCTTCAATAGCTGGTAATCTCATGACTGCTCTCCGCTGCGACCCGTTCCATGCATCAAATAAAACTGAATCCCCGCCCGATCCACATTCGTGAATTGCAAGGGATCTTGCTCGAACATGCTGCGTAACTCAGCAACATCGATCCACCTGATTCCAGTCGTGTCGTCGCCTGATGTTAATAGCTCTCCCTCCGCCTTGCAGCGAAAGTAGTAGCCAACTGAATCGATAGGACCTTTGATCGTCTGATAAGCCGCGAACGGCCGTATACATTCAACCACGAACTCCGGGTTCATGCCGCTTGTATCGGACCGAGTGTGTGCCCCTTCGACTTCCGTAATGTCCAGCCCGGTTTCTTCCTTCACTTCCCTCGCCAAGGCGGTCAGAAGCGGTTCATAAGGCTCGAGTCTTCCACCGGGAAGCTCAATCTGATGGGTCGGTTCATTCGGCTTATTCCGCACTTGGATGACGATCTCCGTCCGGTCTTCCACTACCCGTTCAATAATAGCTCTGGCGTTAACGAAAAACATATTTAAGACCTCCTGATCTTTTTTACTTATCGAAACACGGAGTGCAAATCGTAGGTTCCGTGATCGAAATAATTTTTGGCGATTTTCAACGAATATGTATTTTTACGAATAATCCACTTGGACGTGATGATAAAGTCTTTCTCTACGATGTGCTCTGCCGCATAGTCCGAATTGATGTCCGCTTCAATCTCTTCGGTAACGCCGAATTTCCGCATTCTCTTATACAAGGGGTGCTCGTGTGGATTCACGATTCGATAGATCGCTCGAACTAGATTAATAAAAGCAAGCACACCTAATGGAATCGTGAACCACAACAGCATGACGATATTATCGTGCAATAACCCCGTTGTATCCAGCATGTAAGGAAGCAACAACTGTTGGTTGCTCTTACCCAATACTTGACTCGCGATCTGATATACATTCAGGGGCACTTTGTACAGTTCTCCAGATAACTCATCTGATAGAGTCGCATTGGGCAACGTTCTAACGATAAGCAACCGAGTTCCGACTTGAGCAAGCATGAATTCATACTTCGAAGTTGCACTGCTTTCCATCATACCAGCGTATGCAGTTAAGTATTCTTGCTCTGAAGCTATCGTAGTGGACGTTCGTTCCGGAACGAAGCTTACGTGGAATTTATACGAGGACGATGGATCTTGAATCGCAGCCAATTCATCGGCTTTAACTGGAAACGGCCCTTTGAATTCATTGTAGATCGCTCTCGTGAAAAGACTGCAAAATCCCACTATAAGCAAGAGTCCAATCATATTGGTCCAAATAAAGTTCCGATTGCAACGCTTGATCTGATTTCCGATAAACGTTTCGGTCACGAGGGTCGCTCCTCATCTCAAACTCATCACACATCCGACAAATCGCACGCATTATATTCTACACAAGCGGATGCGCTCATCATCTTATTATAAAGTGATCATGCATTATTTACATCCTCAATCTATATCGAATAGTGAACCAAATGTCGACGGTGACAGAATGAGCGGATCTGAGGGATCGCTGCGACTGTAACAGAAAGAGCCCTGCTCGCGCAAGGCTCCTCACCATCTTGCTAGTACGACAACGGAATCTCTTCGGCGATAACCATGACGACATTCCCTTGTCTCGTTTCCGCCCGAAAATGCCGCGCCAGCACATAGCCGTCCCGATCCGCCCGCAGCATACACGGCTCTCTTGTCAGATCCTCAAAATCGTGAATGCAGGCGACCGGATCTCCTTTGCGTACAAATGCGCCAATGTGAACCAACGGCTCGGAGATCCCCGAGATCGGCGCGGTAATCCAGCGGTCGATATCCGTATTCGCAACCAATCGCGTACGTTCCCAACCGGGCGGTAGAAGTGATGCCGGTTCGCCATCCATCATGCCGTGAAGCTTCATGACGTTGAACAAGCCTTCATAGCCCCATCTTACACCGTCCAGATCAGTCGATTCTCCATAACCAAGCTCGGTGCCGATCGTAATTTTCCCCATGCGTTCGGCTTCTTCCGTAAGCAATCCGCTTCCCATATCACTTGTGTAAATCATCGTGAACGGGGTGCCAAATGCGCGTGCTGTCAGCACCGATGCTTTGAACAGATCAGTATTGTCGAGCTGGTGGAAGCTGGTGCAACGTATCGTTTCCGTGTCTCGGCCCGCCGAATGAATATCGACGACGATGTCGGATCGCGTCAAAATCTCATCCGTAACGAATCTAGCGATTCGAAACGTAATCGATCCCTTGGCATCTCCCGGAAAAGCCCGGTTCATATTGCCCCCGTCCTCCGGCGATTCTCGCCTCCCGGCCTGGAAGACCGGCACATTCAGAACCGGTACGATGATGACACGGCCCCGCAATTGCCGATAATCCAACGTCGTCATCAGTTTTTTTGCCGCCACGGGCCCCTCGTACTCATTCCCGTGAGTCCCACCGATGACAACCAGAGTCTTGCCCGGTTGTTCCCCGCAAACTACGCAGAGCGGAACGCGTATTCGCGCCCAGGTGCCGTCTTTGGTGAAGGGGACGTGATAAACGCGTTTCCCCGCCGACTCCCAGTCGATACGGGATACAGGTGTAACGTCGATAATCAATGTGTTTCCCTCCGTGGCTACTATTTCATCCGGAAACCGTAACGGTTCGGAACTTCCCCAGTAATGAAAGCCCGCTCGCTCTCGCTTAATGTCGCGACATATTCGGGTCCATGGGTGTCCAGTCTGCTGTACTCGCGCATAAAGTGCGGTACATACCCAGTGATCATGATGTAACGTGTCCGATCCGAAAGAATGGGCGTGACAGCGTGAATCAGTGCCTCCGAGAAGAAGAGGACGCTGCCCGCTGGACCTTGGGCCCGATGCACCATCCAAGGCTCGATTCCAGGTACGATATCGTCACGAGTGCCCATTCGATGAGTTCCGGGAATGACGCTCGTACCGCCGTCGTCGGGACCGATATCCGTCAGGAAGACAATCGCTTTGATCCACAAATAATGGCCTCTGCCTCCGGCTTCGTAGCGTGAGAAATCCGGGCTGATGCCCCGGTGCCACCCCAGTCGATGGATATCAATCTCCTTATCGTCCGGCTGACGGGCATTAATCGAGCACTCCTGCTCCTCGTAACGAACTGGCCCGCCCACGATGTCTTCGACACAGCTCATAACTCCTGGGTGCATGGCCATTTCCAAGAAGGAAGGATCGTACTCAATGCATGGGCCGAACTTGGAAAAAACAGATGTCCCTAAATACTTGCGGGACTTGCCGCTAGGATGCGAATCGGAACGCGGGACAACGGTCAATTCTTGGTTCATCCGGTCCATCGCATGGCGAACCCGCTCGATAAGCATCGGCTCTACCAGATTCGGTATGACGACATAACCGTATGTATCCATCAGAAATTGCTGTTTCGCAGTCAGCATAGCCTCTTCTCCTTCGTTTCATCGTCATGTCACGATCACTCTTACCTTTATTATCCTGTCATGAAATATGTTACTCCCGTGTATTTATATTGTCAACAATCGATTGTTGATTTTTAATTTATATTTTTCAATCTCTCAATTCATGCAACAGCTGCTCTGTTGTTTCTAGCATTTTGCAACTTGCCTGTAATTTACGATACGGCTCATCCACAAACCACACCGATTGAAACGCCGTCAATCCGGCTTCTTTCGCTCCTGCAAGCTCATTAGAGCCCCCATCACCAACGAATACTGCTTGTTCCACTCGCACACCTATTCTGGAGCAAGCCAATTCGTAGAGACGAACGTTCGGTTTCGCCAAGCCAATCTTGTAGGAGAACAGCACTTCGTCGAAGTAGGGTGCTAATGAACTTGACGCCCAGCCTCGGACCTCCTCCTCTGTACAATTGCTGACTAAGGCGAGCTTGAACCCCGTCCGTTTCAATTGTTCCAACATGTCAAGAACTGACGAGTCCACTTCTTCGAATGCGGTGAGTTTCTCTTCGATGCGTTGCTGGTAAATCTCTTCCAAGCGGCTGTCGGCGATTTCCACTTGATGGCTAGTAGCAATATCTCGTAGAACAGCAGGATAATCCGGATACTCCCCGGTCATCCGTTTGTCGATTCGGTCCCCCCATGCTTTTCGAAATACATTGTTGGGAATTCCGATCAACTCCATATAATCCAGATGCGATCGCTCACTCTTCCTGCTTCCATTCTTATATTCCGATATTAGCGTCTCGAATAGATCGAACAGTACGGCCTGAATGTGCATTCCCACTCTCCCTGTCCCATTTTCCTAGTGTCCGCGGCTATGTGATATCCCCTCGAAGTACTGCAGGATTCCTAAACCAACGAGAAATACAGTCATCACTATGAGTCCAAAACCTGTCCAGTGCATGATTGTCCTATTCACACTTTGCTGCTGCCCCGATTTTGTTCGTATAAGAAACAGCCAGCCGACTCCGACCAATAACGCCAATATGAATCCAGATTGTATAAAATTGCTCAAGTAAATCACTCCTATATCATCCATTCTATAGGCGAAAGACTCTCGCCTGCTTTAACATAATCGCCTCTGTGGATTCCCTGGAGTATTAGTTTCCAAGTTCACCCTCCTAGCATTGGTTTCCTTCATTATAATCCAAAACTGAGAGGTTGAAAGCTGATTTATCGAAGAAAAGCCCAAGAATACCTGAAGTGATGCAATTACGGTCCGTTCCAACTTCGTGGTCATTGAGGTAGAGGATTGAAGAGGAATAATCAACAAAACGCAACAGGCTGCCGATCCCTGCCGGCAGCCTGTTTGTTATCTATGGTGTTATCGTGCTAATCCATCAAGTACCGCAAAAAGTTCGGTAAGTACGATCTGAAATCGCAGGCAGTGTGGAATACTCATCCTGTTCAGGGGAATGCGCGTAAGGGTTCGAAAGAACATCAAGCAGTCGCTCCATCACGCTGTAGTCTCCTTGGTTCGTTGCGGTTTCTAATGCGTCTTCAACCCGGTGGTTTCGAGGGATTACCGCTGGATTGCTGCTCCGCATCAACTGATGCGAGGAGGCTTTTGGTTCCGGCTGCCTGCTAAGTCTCGACTGCCACTGCTCCTGCCACTGAGCAAACTCCGTGGTGCCGAACAGGACCGTATCTTCCGGCTTATCAAAAGTCAATGCGCGGAAGGTATTGGTGTAGTCTGCACGATACTTCTGCATCATACTCAGCAGGCTTTCTATTAGGGATTCATCCTGAAGCTCTTCATTAAAGATTCCTAGTTTCCCCCTCATTCCCTCGAGCCAATTGCGATGATACAACTCGGTAAAATCTGCAATCGCATCCTCGGCCAGTTTGACAGCCTGGTCCTCGTTGGCATGCAGCAGCGGCAATAGGGTTTCAGCAAATCTTGCGAGATTCCATGCAGCAATACGAGGTTGATTGCCGTAGGCATAGCGGCCATGCCTGTCAATGGAACTGAATACCGTTGCTGGGTCATAGGCATCCATGAAGGCGCAAGGTCCATAATCAATCGTTTCTCCACTAAGGGCCATGTTGTCGGTGTTCATCACCCCGTGAATAAAGCCAACTAGCTGCCACTTGGCAATCAGCTTAGCCTGACGCTTGATTACTTCCTGAAGTAAGATAAGATAGCGGTTCTCCTCATCAGCGTCAACTTCTGGAAAATGTCTTTGCAATGTGTAATTAGCCAGAGCCCGGAGATCCTCAATAGTGCCCCATTGTGAAACGTATTGAAAGGTGCCGACACGCAAATGACTGGCAGCCACACGGGTCAGAATCGCACCAGGCTGCTCGGTTTCACGGATTACGGACTCACCGGTTGACACCACCGCTAGGCTACGGGTGGAAGCTATACCAAGCGCGTGCATGGCTTCGCTGATGATGTATTCGCGCAGCATCGGCCCAAGAGCCGCTCGGCCATCGCCGCCGCGGGAGTATGGTGTTCTGCCAGGACCCTTCAGTTGAATATCTAACCTCTCACCTACGGGAGTGATCTGTTCACCAAGCAGAACAGCTCGACCATCCCCTAGCATATTAAAATGCCCGAATTGATGCCCTGCATAAGCTTGAGCAAGTGGCAAGGCGCCTTCGGGGATCTGGTTGCCTGCAAGCATCGCTACGCCATCATCGCTTTGCAGCACTTGGACATTCAACCCAAGGGAAGATGCCAACGGCTGATTAAGAATGATCAATTTTGGCGAACGTACAGGGGTTGGGTCCAGCCGGGTAAACAATTTGTCCGGCAGACGAGCGTAACTGTTGTCGATGTTCCAACCTGTCTCTATTCTTGCACTTTTTTCAGTCATCGGTTCTCCTTTTTCCTAATTCTTTTTTTGTATCGTTTGCTTCTTCCCATTTATTATACCCTTTCCATTGCGTTTATCTATGGTCCCGTAACGTAGCAGGCTGCCAATCCTGATCTTGTTGAATTATTGCTTTCTGAGCGTAAATAGTGTGGGATTCAGCCCTTTGAGGCTGAGAGTCATCTCCTTCGAGTAGCTGAGCTGAACCTGCTCTGCAGCTATGTGCAAAGCATCTTCCGCATCCGTTAAACAAAGCACACTCCCCTTCTTATTCAACACCCGTTTCATTTCCTTGAAAATATCGTGATACAGCCCGGGAATATTTTCGTCTGCTACTATTTGTCGACCAAAAGGCAAATTGGTAATCATTTTATCAATATACCCAGAATCAATCGGTAACTGCCGGGCATCCCAATGCTGAATCCTCACATCATTATGAATACCGATATTTTCCGTAGAAGCTTTCACCGCTTCCAATGACAGATCCCCGCCATCTACTTGATAGTAAGGATAAGCGAGCCGTTCGGAAAGGATGGTACCTGATCCGCAGCACGGATCAACAAAGACATCCGTCTTCTCTGGATTCGATAACCAGACAAGAGCATGAGCGACGGTAGGACGCAGAGCGGCGTGAGTAAACCATCTATCCACCTTCCGATAACGGAACGTGGCATCCGTAAGCCTCAAAGCGAAGACCACGTCATTATGATGAATATCAAGCCGAAACTCGATTTCATGCATGCCAGCAGTACCGTGCCGAATACGAGAATCACGCCTTGCCATCCCTTGCGCAGCCGCTTCAGCCGCGTCAAAACGGGAGTATGTGTGTTTCCCTATCCGACTGGCATTGACCTTGCATCTGATCATTCCCGATCGGTTCAAATAGGTCCAGGATAGATCTAATTGGTAGATTTCATTCTCAATATCCGCTAAGTGTATCTTATGGGGCCCAACTTGAAACCTATGAATTAGTTTGTAAAGGTTGTCGGCCGTTCGGAGAATCATGAATGCTTCTAAAGGTAACTTGGAAGTAAAATAAACTTTGCCTCGCTCTACGCCTTGAAACTTAGCGTCAGTGATTTTAACTTGAATCTCATTCCTCAGAACGTTTTCTAGCCCTGGCAACACGGTTGCAAAATATTGCGCCATTGTCTTATGACTCCTTCGTATTTGATTTCTGGGCACAAAAAAACGCAAATGAACAAAAGTCCATTCGCGTCTTTTATGCACATAAACAAGGCACCCATGAGTGAGGGTAAGCCTCTGAAAAGAGCGTGATTGAATATTCCGTTCTATGACAGTCGAACGCATGTAGAAATCCATGGAAACAAATCCCAAACCATAGGTAATGGGGTTTCTCTCATGCCATTCGCGTTATTCAGTTGGCTATTAACTGATAACTACTGTCAAGAATACGGTCATCATCAAAACACTAATCCCTCCATCAATACGATTGCCTACATTTTACACCGTTCTATGATTATTCTCAACTTATAGTTTTCTGATTTGACTCGTCAGCACCTCAGATGTCAAAAGCTTTCGGAATATGAATAAGAGTACTATTGGAGGCAGGCAAATTAACGCTCCATACTGCAATATCATCGGATCTCCAAACGAAGAGACCAAGCCATCCGACTCGAGTCCGTTAATCGAGATCATTCTGAACACTAATACCGGCGGGAAAAGGTCCTGCCGCGCTACATAAAGCAATGAATCGTAATAGGAATTCCACAACGATACGAATTGCAGAACGCCGAGAGCTAGCCAGGGTTTCCATATTTTTGGTATGAACAAAAAGATAAACGAATGCAGCTCTCCGCGCCCTTCCGCCGAAGCCTTCTCCTTTAGTTCCGCGTACTTGCCATTAAAAATGCTTTTTAATACAAATATATGAATGATTGAAAAAAAGCCGTTAAGCATATGCGGGAAAAATGTATTCAGCATTCCCAGACTTTTGAACAGTATGTATTCAGGTATTGAACCTGCCCCCACGACAACGGCGATTAACAGGAACGTCTTGTACATACCGCGACCAGGCAAGTCTTTGACGGTTAATGGATAGGCAAGTGTCAGAATGAGAACAAGATGGACGACTACCGCAGCTAGATTGATGACCAGATACAAGTTAAAGTGAGAAAGCGAATAGAGGTTGCGCAACCCTGCTCCTGATGGACTTCCCGACAAAAAAGGGTAAATAAACAATATGTACAAGAAAAATACGATGGCGAAAGCATATACAAGTACTACCACGATTCCGGCAGCCCGTTTCCCGCTGCTCTCGTTGTTCAAATCTTTGGCCGGCTCAAATCGGTGGAATAGATCGTTAATAAACAAACTCCGGATGATCCGGTATATGAGCAGAGTCAGTAACAGCTGAACGGCGAACTGAAACAGCCACACCGCCCCGGAGATGCTAAAGTTAGCCGTCAATAGACCCACTCTGAACTGATAGGTATCCAATGTATCTCCGACATTATATACCAACGGGTTCAGCAACTGGCCGATCAATTCGTAATCGGTTGACAATAATGTAGACAACTGCATGAGCATGAATGCGGTTATCACTTTGACCGCCGGCATGACATTTCGATGCATGAAACTAACAGTCAGATCCGACCCTTGTACCAGAGCCCTCTGTTTGGAAGCAATCGCAGTCAGAGCTAACAGTACGGGAATGCCGCATGTTTTAATAATATCCACCATAACTAGCAGTGGCCGGAACCAATTCGGGTCGATAAGTAGTAGCGTACTATTTTCCCCCAGTGGGGATTGGCTCTGGGAACATAGCAGCATTACAATGTAGGCCACGATAACCGATGGAATGAAATAAGGAATAAGAAACAGGGTTGAGAAGATGTCCCTCAGTCTCCCTGACCGGATGCAGCTGAGTGCCAGGGCTAGCAGGAACGCCAAAATACCGCTTCCCGCGATATACCCGGCCTTGATTAGCAGTGTGTTCGACAAAACGTTTAAGAACGTAGGATCATCGAACAACTTGGTGAAATTCCCCATCCCTACCCATGCGCTGCTGAAAACGCCAAGAAACGCTTTGTAATTAACGAAGGGCAAGTATAATCCAAGAAGTAACGGTATGATTTTGAAGAAGAAAATGAGAAACATCCCCGGCAGCACGATTACGTAATGAAGCTTGTACTTCCATATCCGAGCAAGTACGCCCTTTGCTCCCACGGCCCTTTCGGACGCAGGGACTAATGGCTGTTTATCCACCTGAATGCACCTCTCTGCTCTATTTATTAGTCGCCGCTCAACCATAAATCATTCTATGATCAGAGCCTTTATTCCTTCATACTCGAATACTTTTAAGTTCGTAATGATCGGCGTCCCTGCTTTATTGAGCTGATCTGCCCTTAGCTGAAGTGAACTTGTGAACCAGCAATGATTACATTAAGATAGTGAACAGTAGAAGCAACAATACCTACATAGGACTCACATGGAGGATTTGAACAGATGGATGAACGAACTCGAGATATTTCAGAAGCATGCCCGAACGATCATCATGGTTGGATATCCTCTGATAGCATTCATAGTGACCTACTTGCGACCAAGGATCTTGTATATTACCCGTGCGGGTTGGAGTGCTCACGACCACGCCCCGAAGAACAAAATGCGGAATATGGAGCGTATGTATTTAACTTGAATACTCTCTCCATTAGATTTCGCGTCGCCAAAATCACGCCTACCAAGGTCGGGCAATTCGTAACATTATGGGAGAGAAGTGGAGATGGACCGATCCAACCCTATGACGTTTCAGATCCTGTCGATTTATTCGTCATTAGTACACGTAGCGGTAGTAACTTGGGTCAGTTTGTATTTCCAAAAGCTGTTTTATGTGATCAGGATATAGTATCTATTAACGGTAAAGGTGGAAAAAGAGCAATACGCGTATACCCGCCTTGGGACAATCCTACGAGCCGTCAGGCTCAAAATACGCAGAGATGGCAGTTAAAATATTTCCTAGATATACCTGTGAATAGCCCCGTAGACTYGGTTCGTGCTCAAATGCTTTACGGATAACTACAAAAAAAGAACCTGCCTGCAAAATGCAGGCAAGTCCTTGGTTGTTGGATTAGGCAAGTTCCTTAAGAACTGTTTCGATAACTTCTAGCGTGTGGTCGATATCCGCGTCGGTGTGGCTGTAGCTAACGTGGTTGCGCTTGATGTTCATCGGCATTTTGAATATGCCTCTTTCAATCAGCTTCTTCCGGTAACTAACATACAGATCAGCATTGTTGTGCTGCAGATCGGTGTAGTTC
>NZ_JBFUIX010000068.1:0-39225 GCF_056401635.1 Paenibacillus sp. P4_E11
GGATTAAGGAATATTTAATAATAAGAGACAGCTGTGTGTTAGTTTTGCGCGATCCAACGCAGCTCCTTGCATCGCTTCAGTTGCTCCGGTCTTTTGAGTTGCTCGCCCAATACGTCCCGAATAAATTCAGGAAGGAAAAATTTCGTGTTCTTCCCTTGACTCAACGTCGTGTAGCCGCTGCCGAATGTAAACATATCGATCATCCCTACCTGGTATATTTTATCAGGCTGAAGGGCCTCGCCATTCAACTCTACACGGTCGATTTTAGCATAAGGCTCACCAGCTGGATCGTATACCACGCGAACTCCATCCAGACACAACACGCCTAGTACTTGTCCGCGAAAGCCGAACCCACGAATAGGCCGCTCATAATATTCAGCCAACAGAGACTCCTCTAGCGCCTGCATCAAGTGGCTCCCGGATAACATCGTAAGGCAGGGGTTAATCGGCGACGGACACATTGAGAGCAATTGACCAGCCGTTACAGAACCTGCCTCCAGGGCGTATAGAAGCTGTCCCGCGTTCACCAACCCAATCTCACCGCCAGTCCAGCTACGAATACCAGCGGCCAGCAGATTGCCGAGCTCGGACTCTTCATACCAGTCAATCGTGAGCGACTGCTCCAGCTCCACCACAGGTTGTTCCAATTTCCGGATACTTTGCTCACGATATCGATCGATCAGACCCGCGACATGTTCGTCAATCGGATATTGTTCGACGAGGTGACATCGACCTTGCACCTTGGAGACAGCAGCGGCCTCAAAATCATAGGTAATCGACACCTCACCTACATATTTACCTAGACTGCCCGTCGCAGCGATCCAAGTATTCCCTTCGCGTTCAGGCTGTTCCAGCAGATGGTGCGTATGACCGCCTAGGATGAGATCGATGCCCGTCACCTCCCGTGCCATCAACCGATCCTGCGTCAAGCCCAGATGAGACATTACGATGATGATATCTGCTCCAGCATGAAGTCTAAGCTTGCTCACTTCCTCTCGAATCGCTTGAATCGGCTCGAGAATGGTCCATCCCAGCAATGTATAGAAGCTCTCATAGTAGGCCGTAACTCCGACTAGACCTACGCGTAATCCACCATGATTTATGACAAGCGAGGGCACCATCCAGTCTGGATGCATCCCTGTATCCAATTGCTTCAAATTCGTACCCAAGACAGCGAAACGAGCATGCTCCCGGTATGCTTCCGAGATGGTCTTCATAGGAAACGTTAGACCCTCATTATTGCCCAATACAATGGCATCATAGCCGGACGCATTTAAGACAGCTACGTTAGCCGCTCCCATACTGCCTTCCGTCTCCACCATCATGCGATCCATGTGATCGCCGATATCCAGAGTCAGCACCTGATCCTCAGCCCTAGCTTGCTTGAGCTGCCGAATGGCAGACGCAATGCGGGGCATTTGTTCGAAGCGGCTGTGAAGGTCGTTCGTATGAATGATATGTAGTTGCCCTAATTCCGCTGGCACACGAATCTCTCCTTTCCCACAATCTCATATTCAATGGATTCGGCCTACGTGCAGCAAATTCCTGCCGCTCGTCCTAATCCATGATCTCTCATTGTATGCAGGTCCCGGGATTGACAATGCTAATGACCTTTCTGTACGATGAAATTATTATGCATGTCGTAACCCAGGAGAGTGCTTATGAACATCACCCTATTGCTATTCGCCGGACTTGCCGAGTCCATCGGGACGAGCCGCTTACCTATTCATATGGATGTCGAGCAGTTAACGGTCAAGGAGTTGAAGGACCATCTGGTCCAGCAATTCCCGAAGGCTGAATCGTCGATCCGCTCGTCATTCGCGGCTCGCAACCACAGCTATGCCGCAGACGATACAGAGTTGGCTGAATCCGATGAGGTGGCCTTGATCCCCCCTGTCTCCGGAGGCCAACCACAAGATGCAACTGACAGGAAAGAACCTGCAGTACGCCGTATAGAGCTATATACCCTATCTCACGAGAAGCTGTCCGTTGAGGAAGTGTGTAATAAAGTGCAAGACCCTCGCTATGGAGCCGCCTTGGCCTTCGTTGGTTCGACCCGGGAGTATACACAAGGGAAACGAACCCTACTCTTGGAGTATGAAGCCTACGCCCCGATGGCCCTTAAGACCATGGAACAGATCGGACAAGAAATAGACGCCCGTTGGCCGGGCGCCATCTGCGCCATCTCGCATCGGTTAGGACCGGTACCATTAGGCGAGATAAGTGTCGTGATTGCAACTGCCGCTCCACATCGAGCGGAATGCTACGAAGCGAGCCGATACGCCATCGAGCGGCTGAAGCAGATTGTGCCCATATGGAAGAAGGAAATATGGGAAGACGGGTCTGAGTGGAAGGGACACCAGCTCGGTCCTTGGGACCCATTAGCTTGAGAATTAAGATCGGGGGTTCACGAACCCCCGATCTCTTGTTGCAAAGCCAGCTTGGCTTGATTGAAATCCTCATCATTCACAATAATGTACGGACTTCTCCATTCCCCCTGCAAAGATATAAACTTGATCTGATCCCGGTCGATCTTCAGTAAGGACTCCATTACCCCACGTATTTCCGTAGAAGGAATATCGGTCTTGATATGGTTGCCTGCCGTGTCAAGTACAGTCCCCATCTGCAGGAGCCCGTTAACGGACTTAATCTTGCCCGCTAACTGATGGAGCACCTGCTGCTGCCTTCGGTTACGCATATAGTCGCTCGATTCCTTCGTATTCCGATTCGACTTGCGATATCGTACGAAATCGAGCGCCTGTTTGCCGTTTAACAGTTGGTTACCCTTCTTCAGGTCAATGTTCGTACCGTCCTCACGATCGACATATCGCATATTCATATCGACATCAACCGTCACTCCCCCGAGCTTGTCCACAATCTGCTCGAATCCTTTGAAATGAAAAGCGGCTGTATACCGAATCGGCATATCGAATACTTGGCTGAACAATTGTTTCGTATGTGCGAATGCCGTGCTGGGCTCCCTGTTGTAGTAGTAGGGGAAATAGAAATTCGCTTTACGTGCGGGCAACCCAGCTGGTTTCAATTGCATGTCCCTCGGAAGGGAGACAACCGTTGCCGACTTGCCGCTTGGATGAATCGCAACGGCCATAATCACATCTGAGTTCATACTCCTTGTCTGCTTGCGGTTATCAATACCAAGCATAAGGAAGGTTTGAGCTTTCGGCCGGATCGCTTCCGCGGATCGCAATTGCAGCATATGTTGTGCCAACAGATCGCTATCCGTGTCGCTTCCTTGCCCGGTATCCGGTTGTTCATTCATCCCGATGATCTGAATTGGTTCCGGTGTCAAAGATGAATCACTGCTTATTTTCTCCAGAAACCGGTCGGTCCGGTTGATCAAATATCCGGTATATCCGACTCCGACGACAATAAGTCCCAACATACATATCCCGAACAAACGAACGGCCGCCCTCAGATCGCATCACTCCGTGTAATCCGAGTGCTTTTCATGAACGTTTTTTGCCAATACGGCTGATTGATATCTGTGATTTGAACACCGTCTTCCGGCTCTGGTGAGGAATGAATCATTTGCGAATCGCCGAGTTGCTTGCGGAACAAATATTGGATAAAGGACGAACAATCGAATAACCCCGTCTGCTGAAAAGGCCCCGTGTCGAATTTATATTTGATGCCCAAGTTAGGCTTTTCCAGCTCTTCGAGCTGCTGAACGTTAATCGCGGCATTCGAACCCGTATCCAATTGATGCAAATTTGGATTGCAGGTCGGATCAATCGTTACTTCCTCAGGCTGATCTCCCTTTGCAGCTTGGGGTGAATCCTCCAACGCGTCCGCCAGCGCTTGGGCAGCTATGTAGCTCTTGTCGCCGATCTTGGTTGTGGGGATTCGGGCATCGCTGCCTTGTGGAATCACTTGAAGGATATGGAGTCCGCTACCTTTCTTGCTGACCTTTGCCGCTTCTGCTCGTGACTTCGCCAACGATCCCCCTGAGCCGGATTCATTGTGATTTCCAAACTTCGTACAAGCATGTGCCGTTAATAGTGCGGTTGTGATACTTACGTTGATTCCGAGCCGCCATTTTGGATGCTTTGCGTTCACATGAACCCACCTCTCCCCAACGTTAGGCTTAATAATTGGTCTGCCCATAGGTTGATGCTCCTGCAAAATAATTATGCGGAATAGGGTGTTCACTTATTTTGCCTTGACTAGGATAGGTGGCATGGTGTAAATTAAGTAAAATTCAATGTAACAAAAGCTGTAATCAAGGAATTGCCCGAAATTCGACTTGTGCAGAGAGAGAACCGTCCGCTGAAAAGTTCTCCCGTCGATTCGCGATGCATCCCACCTTGTAGTTGCCTAGGAGACTGGTGCTGTACCATACACACCCTATCCACGGCCGGACAATCTCCGTTATCGATTTCGAGAATTGCTGTCCCGATCCGGGCAGCGATTGAATAAGGGTGGTACCACGACGCTTTCGTCCCTTGACGAAAGTGTTTTTTGTGTTTTTCCAAGACTAGTTTGGAAGGGGAGAATTGCTCTATGAAACAAAGCTGTTTGTTTATGCCAACTTTGCGGGAAGCACCTGCGGAAGCGGAGGTCGCCAGCCATAAATTACTGTTACGTGCTGGTTTGGTGCGTCAACTAGCTTCTGGCGTATACACATATATGCCGATGGGGTGGCGTGTGCTAAGAAGGCTAGAAGCTATCGTACGCGAAGAGATGGACCGAATTGGCGGGCAGGAGCTGCTCATGCCTGCCTTACAGCCTGTCGAGCTGTGGGAGCAATCGGGCCGCTATGAGGTGTATGGCCCGGAATTGATTCGGCTGCAGGACCGTCACGGCCGGGCATTCGCACTGGGACCGACACATGAGGAGATTGTCACCTCACTCGCAGCAGCCGAGCTTACTTCTTACCGCAAGTTACCGCTTATTCTTTATCAGATCCAAACCAAATTCCGTGATGAACGGAGACCTAGATTCGGCCTGCTGCGGGGGCGCGAGTTTCTGATGAAAGATGCCTACTCTTTCCATATGGACTGGGAAGGACTGGGGCAAGCTTACAATGCGATGCTGCAAGCCTACGCCACGATATTCACTCGAATCGGACTCCGGTTTCGAGCTATAGAAGCTGATTCAGGAGCGATTGGCGGTGAAGGAGGCTCTCATGAGTTCGTTGCCCTGGCGGAGATCGGCGAAGATACAATCGTATCCTGCTCCAAGTGCAGTTATGCTGTTAATATGGAACTCACCGTCCGTGTATCGGACGAATCCGATTCAGCGCCACGCCCCATTCAGGAAGGGGATTCATGCCCACGCTGCTCAGATGGAAGCCTGCTGTTGTCCAAAGGCACCGAGGTGGGGCATGTGTTCAAGTTAGGAACGAAGTACAGCGAACCGTTAGGAGCCCATGTAGCTGATGCTAATGGGCACGAGAAGCCGCTTCTCATGGGCTGCTACGGAATTGGTCTATCCCGGTTGCTATCGACCGTTGTGGAGCAGCATCATGACGACAGCGGCATCGTGTGGCCCGCAGCGATAGCTCCATATCAAGTTCATATCATCTCGCTCCATGCAACAGCGGATGATATTCAACTGCGTCTGGCCTCTTCCCTCTATGCTCGGCTATGCGCAGCAGGGGTCGAGGTACTGCTGGATGACCGGGAGGAACGCCCGGGTGTCAAGCTGAAGGATGCGGACTTAATCGGCATCCCGATCCGAATCGTCGTGGGCCGTGGCGCGGCACAGGGGGTTGTGGAGTGGAAGGAACGCACCTCCACAGGGTCTGAGCAGCTCTCATCGGAGGATGCGTTGGGCCGGCTGGCAGGCGGCAGAGCGGCACTCTGATGGGGTGCAGGGTGCATAGATAGAGCGACACGGTGGAGTTCAGTTGGCGCGTGGGAGGAAGTAGGCAGAGGATTCCGTGCGAAACTGTGGAGTTCAGTTGGCGCGTGGGAGAAGCAGGCAGAGGATTCCGACCGCTGTTGAAATCTATTCCTTGGGATGAAATGGGTTTTGGTTAGGAATAGATTTCAAAGGCGACCGCTTCGCTTCTTCACCCCCTGCCTGCTTCCTCTTCCGTTCTACTTTCCTGCAAGGAGTTAAGGAAATGGCAACCTGCTCCGCTCGTGCCGGAGATCAGCTGGCAAGCCTATCCGCGGGGACCTGTAGCGCGGAAAAACCGCGCTATTCACTTCCATAAGCCCCACCGGAGCACCTGTAGCTCGGTTTTTCCGCGCTATTCGCTCCCGCAAGACCTGTTGGGCATCGGTGTTTGAGGCTGTCGATTAACTGTAAACAAAAGGAGTAGAGAGTGAAAAAGAGGACCCTGGCGAGTTTTGGCTTGAACCTCCCACCGCTGAATCCCTTATACAATCAAGGAAGTTTCAAACAAGATGTTTGAAACCTGGGGCCCCCGCAAAGTAATCGGAATTAACTACAGAGCTTGGCTTCACTTTGTGGGGATGACTAAGGGTTCTTTTTCACTTGAAACGGCCGAATTAGCTTCTATCAACGGTAAAAAACAAAAATACGTATCCGAAAGACTAAGACACGCAAGTGTGATAGTCACATCGGATACGTATTTACATGTAAGGCTTAACCAATACTGCCTTCCATCTCGAACTTTATGAGACGATTCATCTCAACTGCATATTCCATCGGCAATTCCTTGGTGAACGGCTCGATGAAGCCCATTACGATCATTTGAGTCGCTTCGGCATCTGTCAATCCGCGGCTCATCAGATAGAACAATTGATCCTCGGACACCTTGGAAACTGTAGCTTCATGCTCCAGTGTAATGTTGTCGTTCATGATCTCGTTATACGGAATCGTGTCGGACGTCGATTGCTTATCCATGATCAATGTGTCGCACTTGATGTTCGCCTTGGACCCTTGGGAGTTGCGCCCAAAGGAAGCCAAGCCGCGGTACGTGACCTTACCGCCGTGCTTGCTGATCGACTTGGAGACGATCGTGGATGTTGTGTCCGGCGCCAAGTGAATCATCTTCGCACCCGCATCCTGATGCTGGCCTTTGCCGGCTACAGCGATGGATAATACCATCCCCTTAGCGCCGCGACCTTTCAGCACAACTGCTGGATACTTCATAGTCAGTTTGGAGCCGATGTTGCCGTCAACCCACTCCATAGTCGCGTTTTCTTCAGCTACGGCACGTTTCGTTACCAGGTTGTAAATGTTAGGCGCCCAGTTCTGAATCGTCGTATAGCGCGCACGTGAGTTCTTCCGGCAGATGATCTCAACAACGGCGCTATGCAGCGAGTTCGTGCTGTAGATTGGGGCTGTACAGCCTTCTACGTAATGCACAAAGCTGTCTTCGTCGGTGATGATCAATGTACGTTCGAATTGTCCCATATTCTCCGAGTTGATCCGGAAATAAGCTTGCAATGGAATGTCACATTTCACACCCTTAGGCACGTAGATGAAGCTGCCTCCAGACCATACAGCACTGTTCAGAGCTGCGAATTTGTTGTCCGTAGGCGGAACGATCGTGCCAAAGTATTCACGGAACAGCTCTGGGTATTCGCGTAAAGCTGAATCGGTGTCAGTGAAGATAACTCCTTGCTTCTCCAAGTCCTCTTGCATGCTGTGATATACAACCTCGGACTCGTACTGGGCCGATACACCTGCCAGGAACTTCTGCTCCGCTTCGGGAATCCCCAGCTTATCGAATGTGTTCTTGATCTCTTCCGGCACTTCTTCCCAAGTCTTGCCTTGCTTCTCAGAAGGCTTAACATAGTAAGTGATGTCATTGAAATCCAGATCGTCCATATTGCCGCCCCAATTAGGCATCGGCTTGGAGTTGAATATGTCCAACGATTTCAATCGGAAGTCAAGCATCCATTGAGGTTCGTTCTTCATGCTGGAAATTTCCTTCACGATATCAGCTGTCAGCCCTTTTTCCGAACGGAATATATTCTGATGCTCGTCACGAAAGCCATACTTATAATCTTCCATCTCCGGCATTTGCTTAGCCATTCGTAATCCCTCCCTCAAATTAGTATTGCGTCAATCTCCTATAGATGCGAAAAATTGCTTCGTCTTCACAAGCGCATCGACCAATCGATCAATATCCTGCTCGGTATTGTATATATAAAAGCTTGCTCTAGCCGTGGCGTTTACATGCAACCATCTCATCAACGGCTGGCAGCAATGGTGTCCAGCACGGATCGCGACCCCTTCCGCATCGATCACGGTTGCAACGTCATGGGCATGAATATCGGCTAAGTTGAAGGTGACAAGACCGGTTCTGCCAGCTCTTGGACCGTATATAACCAAGTCCTCGATCTCCGTCATGCGCTCCACAGCGTACTTAGCAAGTGCCTGATCGTGACGGTGAATGTTGTCGAGCCCAACTTCCTGCAGGAAGTCGATGGCGGCGCCAAGTCCAACTGCTCCAGCGATTATCGGTGTACCACCCTCGAACTTCCAGGGCAAATCCTTGAATGTGGAGTCGTACAAGTCAACACGGTCGATCATCTCGCCGCCGAACTCGATCGGCTCCATCTTTTCTAGCAATTCTTTCTTGCCGTACAGTGCGCCAATCCCGGTAGGACCGCACATCTTGTGACCCGAGAAGGCGTAGAAATCGCAGTCCAGATCCTGTACGTCCACTTTCAAGTGAGGTGCACTCTGTGCCCCGTCAACGAGCATCTTGGCACCGTGGCGGTGGGCGATTGCAGCGATTTCCTTAACGGGATTCGTCACACCCAGCACATTGGACACATAGACAACAGCTACGATCTTCGTACGATCGGTTACCGTTTCCTCTACGTCCTTAAGCGAGATGGAACCGTCCGCTTGCAGCGGAATATATTTCAGCGTAGCGCCGGTCGCCTTAGCGACCTGCTGCCACGGAATGAGATTGCTGTGATGCTCCATCGGTGTGATGACGATCTCGTCGCCTTGACGGCACACTTCCCGAGCATAACTCGACGCTACCAGATTAATAGCGGTCGTAGTCCCGCGCGTGAATATGATCTCTTCACGGCTACGAGCGTTCAAGAACGTCACAACCTTGTCTCGGGCCCCTTCGTAAGCGTCCGTAGCCCGGGAACCAAGCGTATGCACACCGCGGTGAACGTTGGAATTGTCCAGCTCGTAGTAGCTCTTGAGCGCTTCAATCACTTGCCGCGGCTTCTGCGAGGTCGCCGCACTGTCCAAGTAAACGAGCGGATGGCCATTCACTTCCTGATGCAGAATCGGGAACAGTTCCCTAAGCTCGACGCTGTTCAGCATTATCCCAGCTTCCTTTCGACTAGCGCCTCAAGCTGCTTGCGTACATTCTCAAGAGGCACTTCCGAGATTACAGGTGCGAGGAAACCGTAGATCACGAGTCTCTCTGCTTCCACCTTCGGCACACCGCGAGACATCAAGTAGTAGATTTGCTCTGGATTAACTTGCCCTACGCTTGCGGCGTGACCAGCCTTGACATCATCTTCGTCGATCAAGAGAATCGGATTGGCATCGCCGCGTGCCTTAGGACTGAGCATAAGTACTCGCTCAGTTTGTTGTCCATTGGCACCCGTGGCACCCTTTTCGATCTTCGTAATGCCGTTTATGATCGCCGTCGCTTCTTCCTTCATGACCGCACGTGTAATCATCTGGCTCGGCGTACTCTTGCCGAAATGCACCGCACGTGTCGTTTGGTTCAGCTTCTGATCGCTACGACCGACGCTGATAACCTTCGCATCAGAATTGGAACCATTGCCCTTCAGGATGGATGTCGTGTCCGCCATTGCGTTGCCGCTGTTCAGCTCACCGACAATCCACTCGATCTTGCTGTCATTATCAAGGATCGTCCGGCGATAGGTGATGTCCGTAGTCTGATCGCCGAAATTGTGAATGGAGGCGAACGTGACGCTTGCACCCGGCTTAACAACAACCTCGATGATACCGTTGTGGACGAGTTCAAGCCCGTCTTCGGAAAAGTAATTGTCTACGTAAGTTACAGAGCTGTTCGCTTCTGCCACGATCAACACGTGAGGAGCAAATATCGCCTCCGAATCATCCGCGTAGAACAATGCTTGCACTGGCAGTTCTACCTTCACGCCGCGAGGCACATATAAGAATACGCCACCGTTCCACATAGCTGCATGTAGTGCGGTTAGACGGTTCTCGTCCGGCTTCACAACGGTCATGAAGTGCTTCTGCACAAGTTCACCATGGGTCTGCAAAGCTGTTTCCAGATCGGTGAACACGACGCCTTGGGCAGTCAATTGGTTATTGACGTGCTTGTAGGCTATTCCAGAGTTGCGCTGCACGAGCACGCTCGCCGCATCGATATCCTCTTGAAGCAGATCGCGAACTTGCTGTGGCAATCCGTTCACTGTGTCCGACACATCAGTTTGTTTATAAGTACCGAAAGCGTTAAGCTTCCAGCGGTCTATTCTAGTTTTATCCAACTTGGGCAGTTCCAACGTACCTGCCGACTCCAGTGCTTTCACACGCAAATCCTGCATCCATTGCGGCTCATTCTTGCGGGAGGACAATTGTGTGATGGAATCGCGGTCGATTGGAAGAACGGTTTCTATGCTCATTTTTTCCATTTCCTCCTGATTCGTTCTATCCATTAAACTTCTTGACCTACGGTTTCATCCACAATGCCGAGTTCTTCCTTGATCCAGTCGTAGCCTTCTGCTTCCAGACGCTCAGCCAGCTCAGGACCGCCGGACTTCACAATACGGCCTTGCATCATAACGTGTACGAAATCTGGCTTCACATAGTTCAACAGGCGTTGATAGTGGGTGATGATCAGAAATCCACGTTCTTCACTACGCATGGCATTCACGCCTTCAGCGACGATACGCAAAGCATCGATGTCCAAACCGGAGTCGATTTCGTCCAAAATAACGATCTTAGGATCAAGCAGCATCATCTGCAAAATTTCGTTCCGCTTCTTCTCTCCACCGGAGAAACCTTCGTTCAAGTAACGGTGTGCGAACTCTGGGTTCATTTCCAACTGCTTCATCTTGCCTTCCATCTGGCGGATGAACTTGATCAGCGAGATCTCATTGCCTTCCTCACGGCGGGCATTGATCGCACTACGCAGGAAGTCGGAATTGGTTACGCCCGCGATTTCACTCGGATACTGCATAGCCAGGAACAGACCGGCACGAGCGCGCTCATCAACAGCCATCTCCAGAACTTGTTCGCCGTTCAACGTGACGCTGCCTTCAGTTACTTCATATTTGGGATGACCCATCAAAGCGGATGCGAGCGTGCTTTTCCCGGTACCGTTAGGTCCCATGATGGCATGTACTTCGCCGCCGTTAATTTTCAAGTCAATGCCTTTCAAAATCTCCTTGTCTTCAATCGAAGCTTTCAAACCGTCTATGACGAATTGGGGTGTGTTAGCCATTTGTACTGTTCCCTCCGAAACTTATTTTGGAATCATTCTTAAATGATTCTCATTGATTCTCAATAATAATTTTATTATATCCTATTCATCTACGCAAGAGAAGCCTAACCGTCTGCCAATCTGACTATGTTATGTTCAATTTGTTAACAATCACATTCCGTTCCGCTTCGAACTGCTCGTCAGTCAACACCGGCAACGCCTCTCGCCCAGTAGCTCCAGCCTGCGGTAGCACTAGATCTAGCCATGATTTGCAACCGATATAGTCGGGGTATATGGTAGCTTCAATCGGGTTGACTAATTTATAAACTCTTAACAAAATAATGTGCAACGGCTGCGTCTTCTTCCATTTTAGCCGTTCTGCGGCAAATTCATCCGTCCATATGTGCCGATCGCGAATGCGATCCAACTCTTCCTGGCTGAAAATCTCAATGTCTTGCACAGCCTCGGCGTAACAACGGATCGTGACCGTCTTGTTATCCGGATACCATCCGGCTGTCGTAATGTCGATCTGTTCCTGATATGGTTCCTTTAATAAATGTTTTTTCTGATGCTCGAACGTGGGGTACAAATAAAACCCGGCATTGCGAAGCTCGAAGTGACGTGTCTCTTCCAAGATGCCACCCTTGCGCAAAATAACAATTTGTCGCCCGCTCTCCAAAGCCTGTATGGCGGATGCCCATTCCTTCAAAGCTGCCCGTTGTTCCTCTTGTATCCTTGTCATCCTTATCGCACCTCCATTTAACCGATTATACGGCTCTGGAGGAAAACAATGCAAACCGCTCAAACGCATACATTGCGAATCGAAAAAGCAAGCTATAGAGGCAACTTCGCCACTCATTATTCGATGGAAAGAAGGTACTCAGCATGAGAGAAGGTCTTGTCCCCGCGGTATTGGGAACGGCAGTCACGGCATCGGGCGTCGCTCTGAGAGGGAAATTTCCAGTAGCCAGTTGGGGTGTGGTCGGTTTCGGCCTGGCCCATATCGTGTTAGGCGCCATCGATTTGGTCGAACATCGGAGGTAGCAGGAGCTGTAAAAAAGAAGGGCGAATGCCCTTCTTTTTTTGTGCCAAAATTAATCAATAAAATAAACAGTCCTAAGAGGCTGTCGAATCATTGTGAATACTGGAGTGGAAAGTGAGTAGTGGACCCCGGCGAGTTTTGGCTTGAACCTCCATACCGCGAAATCCCTTATACAATCAAAGGGAGGTTCAAACAAGATGTTTGAGTAACCGGGGTCCCCGCAAAGTACTCGGAGTTATCTCCAGAGCTAGTCTTCACTTTGTGGGGTTAAGCGTCGGGGTCCTTTTTCACTTGGAACAGCCGTTTGTGCTTCAATCAACAATGAATCGACAGCCTCCCCCTCAGCACATCACCCATCACCCACAGGTCTCGAGTCAGGACTGTTCGGATACAGGGTCCAACTTTACCCCATGAATGCTTCCAACATCCAGACATGCTTCTCCAGACTGGTCTGGATTCCGGTTAGCATATCTGCCGTGCTGCTATCACCTTCTGTTTCGGCGGCTTGGATGCCTTTGGCTAACTCCCCAATAATCGTCCGGAAGTCAGCGACCGTGGTCTTAACCATCTGATCCTGCTTCTCGTCGCCTTTCGCTTCCTGGATCGAAGACATCGATAAGTGTTCTTTCATGGTCGCGACCGGCTTGCCTTTAACCGCTAGAACACGCTCAGCCAGCGCATCCAGTGTTGTACCAGCTTCCGTGTAAAGTTCTTCAAACTTTTGGTGCAGCGTGAAAAAGTCTTTTCCTTTTACAAACCAGTGGTAATTGTGCATCTTCATATACAGGACGCTCCAGTTGGCAACCTGCTTGTTCAACACTTCGACGACGGACATTGTGGCTGTAGCTTGGGACATGCGGAAACGCCTCCTTCAGATTGGTTGTTGCCTTACATCTCATTCATGCGAAACACCCGTATTAGGGTAGCACGAAATCGCTCCGATTATGTGCAGCGCTATTTGCACCGATGTGCGAATCGCTTATACTAGTTGAAGAATACGTATGGAGGTGCCTATTATGACGCAGTATCACCCATTGACAGAACTTGAGGCCATTGCCTTTTCCCGGACGATCCCGGATTTGTTTCAACCCGATGCAGATTTGGCCAGCCGAGAGATCGGTGACGGCAATTTGAACCTGGTGTTTCACATCAGCGACCGGAATTCATCTGCCAGTGTGATTCTTAAGCAGGCGCTGCCTTATGCCAAAGTTGTAGGCGAATCGTGGCCCCTTACACTCGACCGTGCGAGAATCGAGAGCGAAGCGTTGCAACTACAAGGCAGCCTATGCCCGGACCTGGTCCCGAAGGTGTATACCTATGTGCCGGAGCTGGCTCTGACCGTTATGGAAGATTTGAGCGACCACGTCATTATGCGAAGAGGCCTTATGGAAGGCAACAAGTATCCGCTGTTCGCTGGACATATCGGAACGTTCATGGCGCATACGTTATATTACACTTCCGATCTCGGAATGAATCAGCAGGATAAGAAATATCAAGTCAAGCAGTTCATTAACCCTGAGCTGTGCAAAATAACAGAAGACTTGATCTTCGACGACCCTTACACGAACTCGCCAAACAACAGCTTCGATGAAGCGATTCGTGATGAGGTCGAAGCACTCTGGGCTGATACGGAGCTTCAATTGGAAGTAGCCCGGTTGCGCCATGGGTTCCTGACTCATGCTCAGGCACTGCTGCATGGCGATCTCCATACCGGAAGCATATTCATCACCCCGCAATCGACCAAAGTCATCGATCCGGAGTTCGCTTACTACGGGCCAATGGGCTTCGATATCGGTGCGGTCATCGCCAATCTGCTGCTCAATTTCGCCGGTCGTGAAGGGCTGAATGAGACAGAAGCTGACCGTGCGGACTTCCGTCGGTACTTGTTGGACACTATACGGGACGTCTGGTCCGCATTCGAGCGTGAGTTCCGCGGCCTGTGGGACAAGCATACCGTGGATCGGATGGCACGTACGCCTGGATTCCAGGACGTATACATCGCACAGCTGCTGCAGGATACGTTCGGCTATGCCGGTTGCAAGATGGTGCGCCGCGTCGTAGGCCTGGCTCACGTGGCCGACATCGACAAGATCGCCGATGCCGCCAGCAAGGAGCGTTCTCAGCGTATTGCACTGGCTATCGGCAAGACGCTGATCAAGCGTCATCGTTCCGCGACTTCCATCGAGGAACTGCTGGATATCGCATTAAGAGCTGTTCATTAAATGTAGCATGTAAGCTGATCTAGGAGGATGACAGGAAGATGATGGAAAATAGATGGAATTCGATGGTTAGGTTGGCTGCTGACCCCGCTGGCAGCGGGGCGCAAAGCGGAGTGCAGGGCGAAGCGCAAAGCGGAGTGCAAGGCGCGCTTCAATCGGTGCGCTGGGCAGGCGAGCATCTCGATCTGCTCGATCAACGGCTGCTGCCGGAGGAGATCTTGTATCTGCAGCTGACGAGTGCCGAGGACGTGTGGGAAGCGATCCGCCACCTGAAGGTGCGCGGTGCTCCTGCTATCGGGATTGCGGCAGCCTATGGGGTGTACTTGGGCGTACGAGACGTCCCTTCTGGCGAGGACGCCGCGGGTCGCTTCTTGACTGAAGTAGAGCGGCAGGCCGATTATCTGGCCACCTCGCGACCTACGGCGGTCAATCTGTTCTGGGCGCTCGACCGCATGAAGCGGCGGGCGGAGGAGCTTGTCCGCGTCGAGCGGCAAGCCGGCTTGCCGCGGCTAACAGCCGCGTTGCTCGACGAGGCGAGGCAGATTCAGGCCGAGGACGAGGAGACGTGCCGGCTGATCGGCGAGCACGCGCTCACGCTGTTCGAGGACGGCATGGGCGTCCTCACGCACTGCAACGCCGGCGGCCTGGCCACGGCGAAGTATGGTACGGCGCTTGCGCCAATTTACTTGGCGCAGGAGCGCGGCATCTCGCTGCGCGTCTTCGCCGACGAGACGCGGCCGGTACTGCAAGGCGCCCGGCTGACCGCATTCGAGCTGCAGCAAGCTGGCGTTGACGTAACTCTTATCTGTGACAACATGGCTGGTATGGTAATGTCGAAGGGTTGGGTACAAGCGGTCATCGTCGGAACGGACCGCGTGGCTGCGAACGGTGACGTAGCGAACAAAATCGGTACGTACAGTGTTGCTGTGCTTGCTAAGGCACATGGAATCCCCTTCTACGTAGCATGCCCGATGTCCACAATAGATCTGAACACGCCGACAGGCGAACAGATTCCGATCGAGGAACGCCACGAGGATGAGGTCACACAAGGCTTCGGCAAACGAACCGCACCGGTAGGCGTCAAAGTGTTCAACCCTGCGTTCGACATCACGCCCAACGAATACGTGTCGGCGATCATTACCGAGAAAGGGATCGTGCGAGCCCCTTACTCGGATAATCTGAAGGCATTGTTCAACGATTGATGAGCTACTGTGCTGAGCTGTAGGGCGGAGAAATAGTAATTATTTTAGAAATAACGGAAAATAATTCCACTAATACAGCAACAGTATCAACTATTGCTGCATTAACGGAAAAAAGTTCCGTTATTTCTGTTTTCTCAGAAGGAAATAGGGGGTGCTTGACCACCGAAGCCCCCATAATTTCACCCATCGATCCGAATTCTTATTATGGACCCTACATAACCCAATACAACTAGAGGAGGAGAGTCCGAATGATAAGATGCGGGGAACGAATGGCAGCGCTGCGCGTCAAGCTCGGCCTCACCCAAGAGGAATTGTCGGGCAAGCTCGGCATATCCAGGGCCGCCCTATCCCATTATGAAACGAACCGGAGAGAACCGGATTACATGACACTATGCACGATCGCCAACTATTTTCAAGTGTCGCTCGACTATATCTTATGCCGAATCGAAGAACCGATCTTGTCCCAAGAGGACTCGGCTTCGATTAAGCTCGATGGTTATGCTGCAGCTGACCTCCGCCAAGTGACGGTCGATGGACAGCCGCTTACGACCGAGGAAGCCCATATACTTGTGAACTATGTTCGTGAGCAACGGCGTAACCGTTAATCGGCCGCATAACGCTTGGCGTACCTCGAAGTGATGGGCAGGCCGTTCCAAGACTGTTCGCTCTCCGCTTGTCTGCTGACGACATCGGGCTCTTCGAGCAGCAGGAAGAAGTTCTTGGTAGGCAGCTCACCCAGCTGATGCTTGACAGACAGCTTGTCCAGGTAAGAACGCATGGAACCTAGGTCGTTCGACATGTTTCCTCCCTGCTGAGAGAACGCATATAACACGGTAGCCGCCGGCACCCGCTTCACGCGGAATTGTTGCACAGCCCGGAGGTAGAAATCCCAATCCCAGTAATGATAGACGTCCGGATCGAATTCGCCTAACGTCTTATGAATCGACTTGCGATACAGGATCCCAGAAGGCACGAACGTAGAAAATTTGCGCATCGCTGCCGGATCATGCAAATAGGCGAACAACCGTCGGCTGACGGGAATACGGGTAAGCCCTTCTTGTCGATAATCGAAGATCTCGACATCCGAGTAAACTAGATCATACCCGGCCAGCTCCTGAACCATGCGTTCAATATGCCCTGGCAGCAGTAGATCATCATCGTCACATAACAGGATCAGTTCCCCAGATGCATGTCTCACCCCCTCATTCCGGGCATGGACATGCTTTTGATTCGTAGGCAGATCGATCACCAACACATCCAACTCGCTGAACAACTCGGTAACAGGTTGAACCGATTGACCGCAATCGTTAACAATAATGACCTCAAAATTACGATACGTTTGACTGGCTAGCGACTCCAACAGTTCGGCCAGCATATGCAGTCGATTGTGCGTCGGGATAATAATGGAGATGAACGGTGACGCTGTAGGCATAAGCTTAACTCCTTCCAATCAAGGTTCTCTAGCATTTATTATACAAGACAACCCCACAAAGTGAAGTGGGGGCTTCGAAGCTTAATCGCTTAGCTTTTGGGGACCAAAAAAAAGAACGAGAGTTGTCTCGTTCAAGCTCACAGCATTTTCAGAATGGCATCGCTGCCTTTCATGCCCGGGACGATTCCCATTTCCACAGCTGTATGGGTTACTGATTCAAGAGGCGCTTCCAATAAGTCTTCCAGCGTCTTCACACCTGTCGCACGACCCGCGATAATATTGCGAGCGCGCAACCGTTCGTTCAGCAGCGCTACATCCAGAGCTCCACACATGATGTAGCCTTTATCTGTCGTTACGATGACGAGCGTGGTCTTGGGAAGCTCCACGGTGATCCCCATTACCGTTCGATCGCCGATCTGGATCGGCTTTGCGTTAATCATACGAATACCCCTCCTGAAGTGAGACTGACGCAGCACAAAGCGGCTCCTGCTTTACATTGTATGCGCTATGCATGCATCCGCATCCGCTCTTATTCAGAAATACTTGGAGGCTTATAATAAATTCGCGGTACTCAAAAGCCACAATATTATGTATATTAGAGGTAGAACTTTAGTCATAGGACGTGTGAATGATGGGAAACGAACAATCGGCAAGCAACAAGAGCAACAACCACCTATTTCAAGTCGAGATTATGCTTGAGGAACCTTCTCATGCACTTGCGATCGCTTCCCTTATGCAGCTGTTAAGTCATGCTAAAGTGAAAGATTTCCGAATAACGGGCGGCATGGAGCTAGGGAAAATAATTGACGCTGCACTTGCATCATCGGGTCCCAAGCCAGCCTATGCCAAAATACCTACTCCCAAGGCGACCCCTGTAGCGAAGAAAGGGACGGATACCGAGGAAAAGGATAGGCTAAGACTCGAGCTACTGGAGGAGTATAAGGAGCGCGGGACATTGATTAGGCTATCTGTCGTGAAGGGAAAGGGCGTCAGATTAAGCTTGCCCTGTCGCATCTTGAACTTTGACATACCCGGCGACCTGCTTACGGTCTATCATGTAGATGAGAAGAAAGTGTATTCGTTCAAGCTGAATGAAATTGAGGATATCGTTGCACATCATTCATAGGAATGGTGCACATAGGCAAGGAAGATGCAGAGGACTGCTTATCAGGGCAGGCCTCTTTTTTCTATTTCGCTACTAGCACAGGTATATGTGTCCAAGCGTAAACTAGTTTTCGAGAATATGTTATAGAAGGTTCAGAGAAAGGAGGGATTTGCATGAAACGTACAGTCACAAAAGCACAAGTGCGCAAGATGATTGGCAAACCGATCTACGCGGTCAAAAAAGACGGCGCCAAGGTGTCCGGTATATTGCGCGGAATACGTGGAAATGAATTAATCGTTGAGCAGCCAAGAAACAAAAAGGTGAAGACGAAAGTATTCACTCCGTTAGTATTGTTCGACTTGCTTGCGATCGGGACCAGCCCCTTCGGATTTGACGGCGGGTTTGGATTTGGTGGGTTCGGCGGTGGGTTCGGCGGTGGGTTCGGCGGTGGATTTGGTTTCGGCGACGGATTCTTCTGATAGAATGAGGTAGAATTCTTCTTGCCCCCCATCTTTGGCTGCAAAGCAAGAAAACCGGACGCATATAGGGGTGCGTCCGGTTTTTTCGCGATTAGATAACATTTAACGTCAACGTCTATGTTTCCATATAGCACTAGCCAGGAATGCCCAACCTACCATGAAGGCTACGCCTCCGAATGGCGTGATGATGCCGAGCGGCTTAATATCGGTCACAGCCATCACATATAAGCTACCGGAGAACAAGATGATCCCAAGTGTGAGTAGTCTTCCTGCCCAACGAACCGCTGCTGACTCGCCCAGCTTCTCCGATAAGACGGCGATTGCCAGAATACCAAGCGCATGGAACATGTGATATTGCACGCCTGTCTTAAAAGCGGCCAACAGATCTGCGTCGATGACATCTTCCAGCCCATGGGCGCCGAACGCGCCTAATGCTACTGCCAACAAAGCCAATACGCTGCCAAGAGCTCCGTAAGTTCGAAACATTGAGATCCACCTTGCTTCCCTGAATATGATTAGATAGCTCCATCATAGCGAAACGGCGGGGCATTTTCCAGCAGCTTGGGCGGAAGCGATTTGTTTTTTTGGTGAACATGGTGAATGTGTCGAATCTATCCGCTGTGTACATCTGCTCTACGGTAATAGGCCACATTAAACAGCAAAGGGACGAAGAAGGCGATTAACAGTACGGTTATACCCAGAGCCATATTGTTGAAAGTCGGCGACATATCCAACACCAAGTTAAGTTGAGCGCTCCAAGGGTAGTACATAATGTACTTCGACTGCATGATCGTTAGCTCGGAGATCACGGCGAACACGCCAAGTCCCATGGCCGGAATATAGCTTTTGCCCAATATACTAACGGTAGCGGCGATCGAAATTAGCGCGTATTGTGTCACGATTAAGATCAAATACTTCACTAGCGCCTCTTTCATCATCACAGCCGTCAACACCTCATGCTTGAGTAAGAAACCACCGAGCAGTGTCAAACCGATAGATAACAGGACAGTGGCAATCATAATAGGCAGCATCATGATATATTTGCCCAATAAGAGCAGCATACGTGAACGGGGCACGGTAAGGAAGCTGTTGATGGTCCGGTCCTGATATTCCCGCGCGAACAAGTACCCGGCGAACAAGGCGAACAGAGTCGGACACATGAGCATCGCCATTAGCATGAGATTGTCATGGAAGAATGAGTCCCATTTGATCGCTGATGCCGAATCCAACTGATGCCAGGCCACCAAGTAATTCAAAGCCGCAGGAAGCAACGCGCCAAGTACGATCATCCATAACATCTTGGACCGCTTCAGCTTCAACGCTTCTCCGTATAAGATACTAAGCAATCCCAGCCCCTCCTATCAATCGGACAAAATAGTCTTCGAGCGAATCTTTCTGATGCGTTAGGGCGCTGACTTCAATTCCCTCTTGCATGAGCGAGCGGTTGATCCGGGCCGCTTCGGACAACTTCTCATACACACGTATGACACCGCCCTCTTCCTCCCGATAATCGGATATTTGCATATCCCGCTTCAGCACTACACCCGCCTTTTGTACGGAATCGACCTGCAGCTCCACGTACTGCCGATTACGCTCGTTCAGCTCGGACAGCTTCGTCTCCTCCAACATGACCCCTTTGTGGACGATTCCGATCTTCGTAGCCAGCTGCTCGACTTCACTAAGAATATGGCTGGAGATCATGATCGTGATGTTCCGCTTCTGCGCCAGCTCCTGAATGAGCAAACGGATTTCCTTAATGCCCATCGGATCGAGACCGTTCATCGGTTCGTCTAAGATGAGAAAATCCGGACTATGCAGAATCGCTCTCGCGATGCCTAGACGCTGCTTCATCCCAAGTGAGAATTGACTTGCTTTGCGGTTTCTAGCTTCCCATAGACCCACGGTATGCAGCGAATCCTCGATGCAACTCTTACCATGTATGCCTTCCAGTCGCCGGAACATCTCCAAGTTCTCGACTGCTGTCAAGTTCGGATAGAATCCCGGAAACTCGATGATCGAACCTACCCTTCGGAGGAAGCTGCTCGAGCCAGGCTTCACTTTCTCTCCGAACATTTCAATACTGCCCTCAGTGGGATGGATTAACCCCATAATCATACGGATAGCGGTCGTCTTGCCTGCTCCATTCTGCCCAAGGAAACCGTAAATGTCACCTCGCTGGATCGTCATATTCAAGCCATTCACCGCTTTGACCTGCTTGTAGATTTTGGACAAATCTCGAATCTGCAATATCGTTTCCATCTCGTTCCGTTCCTTCCTTTCTCCCCTATCATGAAATATCTCTTCGTGTAAAATGAATGCATCCCCAGATCAGCAAGCCGACTAAGAAGAAAACGGTATAGATCAGAAATGTATCGCTTGGCAATACTGTCGAGGAGAATGGCCCCAGCGCCGAGTCGAAGTCGCTCGCAAATGGCAGCTCCACACTGCCGAACAGCTCGTACACCATCCGCCGAAACACAGAATCCGAAGGCATCAGAAGGCTAGTGAGGATTCCGAAGTTCTCAATGCCTTGATTCGCAGCCCCTGGGTTCATCACCCCTTCCAGAAGTCCTGCGAACAAGCTAAGACTGTACAACACCGCGCATAATACCCCGTTCCCAAGCATGGGCAAATAACTGGAGCCGATCATCGAGACAGCGGTAAGTAAGAGCGGAATCCACTCGAATAAGAGGAACGCCTTCAACATGGGCACTGCATTGATCGGGAAGTCCAGAATGTAATGGACTGCCAGTACGATGGACCCGAACATCACCGCGCTGTACAGCATGTTCCAGACGGCGAATCCCATCCACTTGCCCAGATACACTTTCCACCTGGCAATCGGTCTCGATAACACCGCGAATAGCTGTCCACTGTCGATCTCGCCGGATATAGCTCCCATCGACGAGAAGAAGACGAAGAAGGCGGATACCATCTGTGCGAAATACAGCCCGACTGTCAGGAGCACAACACCGTTGATATAATTATCCACGAGACCTGCGGTCGTATGCTGCGGTCCCTGGACAATCTTGCTCAATCCATAACTATAAAACCCGATGAACAATAAAGAAAGCAGGAGCGACACGAGCAATACCCGTTTGCGAGCCAATTCTTTACCCGTCAGAATGATATAGGCCGTCATGCTTCGTCCCCCCTCTTACGGTCCACCATCGTCAGAAACCAATCCTCCAGCTTACTGTTGATCGGACGTACTTCGTATAATGTTGCCCCCGCTTCAACAAGCATGCCGTTTAACCAGCCTATCTGTTCCTTGTTCTCGGCTCTCGCCTCCAGAATGACGCTGCCGTCTTCCGATGTCCGTTTAACCCGCATACTGAATTGTGGGAATGGAGCTTGACCGCTGATCATCTTCAGCATGGCATCGTCCCAGCCGCCTACACTTAACTCCCAGTTCCCACTGCTGCCCAAGATGCTATTCAAAGGCCCCACTGCCTTCAATTCGCCGTGATAGAGAAACGCTACCTCATCGCAAAGCGTCTCCACATCCTCAAGCAGATGCGTGTTGAGAAATACCGTCTTGCCCTGCTGGCGCAGCTTCTCCAGAATCGTTCGCACCTCATAGCGCCCGATCGGATCTAGCGCAGAAGAAGGTTCGTCCAGCAAGATCAAGGCCGGATCCATCAGAAGCGCGTTCGCCAAGCCGAGACGCTGTTGCATCCCCTTGGAGAACTGCTTCACCCGATCGTCTGCTCTCCCGCCCAAGCCAACCTCATGCAGCACTTCCCGGATGCGCGCAGCCAGCTTCGCTGCCTTCGCTTCCGAGGCGCTCACTCCGCTCAGACGGGCATGGAATTGTAGAACTTCCCGAGCGGTTAACCAATCCTGGTAACGGAATAGCTCCGGCAAGTAGCCGATATTTCGCCGTGCGTCGACCGTTCCGAGGGGGAATCCGCTAATCGAGCCTTCCCCCGTCGTCGGTCGCAGCAACCCGACGAGCATCTTGACGAACGTGCTCTTCCCTGCGCCGTTCGGACCGAGCAATCCGAAGATATGTCCCGGCTTGACGCTGAGCGTAATGTTGCTGCAGCCGATCTGCGTATCGTAGTGCTTGGTTAATTGTTTCGTTTCAATCATCATTGCTTAATAATCTCCTTGGCGTCGGCCAAGATCGCATTGTCGTCCGGGTAGTCTATGGTTGAGCCCGACAACCGGAATACGTGACCGTTGTCCAGCCAGACCAATGTGCGAGAATTCCTCGTCAGACTGAGCACCGCTTCACGTCCGGAGACAGAAGTCTGCACGGAGCTGCCATTGCCTTCGAGTGATGGGAGCGGCAGCGTATGGCGCCAATCCTGAATGCCCTCCAGCTTGGATCGCAGGTCTTCCGGGAGCAACGGAAGCTCGAGAATCGCCTTGCGCACTTGGTCTACATCTACACCGTCCGGTACTGTAAGTGACGGTGCTTGCAGTTGGAACAAGCTCTTGCCCGACCCGCTGCCTTCCTTGACATTGCCCGAGGAGACACGGATCATCGTCGGTATGTCAATCGCGATCGGCCTGCTGTCTACAGAAGCAGGAAGCTTGGACTTGCCGCCCAATTGGGACAATAGCTTGTTAATCGGTGTCGTGTGCAATTCAAATATTAGTTTCAGTTGAGGTTGGATTTCGACAAGCGTTGTCCCCGCAGATTGACCCGGCAGCATCTTCAATGGATAGCCGGCTAATTGAGTCGCTTCAGCGACTGTTACGGTTCGAATCGATCCGCCACCCTGCTGAGACACTTGACCGTATTGGCTTAGATCGAAGTTGGTCATGTCCACGCTGCCTTCCGTAAGCGATTGATTCAAACGCTCCAAGTCGCCCATCGTGATCGGAACGGTGTCCAGATGCTGCAGACGGAACGTGTTCAGCAGTGAGGCGAGGGCGTTGGAACCGACCGGTGTGAACAGGATCGTTCCCACAATTGTGGCAGCCGCTACTCCTGCGATCCATTTTCTTAGCATTTTGTTTCTTCTGCGTCGGTTTAGGCTAGTTTCTTCCGCGCTGTGAGCTGTTCTAAGATGGTGTTGCTGTGAGGCGTGTAGCCCCGTTTGTTCCGCAGAGTCAGGATCGGAATCGGATTGCATGCTGCCCACTCTGTCAGGAGCAAGCTTCGTATTGGCACTGTCTGGTTCCGCACGTGTCCAGAACTCTGGAACAGATTCGTTGCTTACTTTCCGCTTGAATGCCTCCCAGGCATGATTCGTATCGATGCGCTCCAGCGATTGATCGTTTTGCTTCTTCATTCGTCTACCGCCTCCTCCGGAACATTTTTCTTGAATCGCGCAATTGCCCTTACTAATAGAGAACCTACAATCTTCGGATTGACTTGCAGCCTCTCTGCGATCTCGGCGTAGCTATAGCCGTTCTCCTTCATAATCAGAGCCTCCCTGTCGCGTTCCGAAAGCTTGGACAACACCTTCTTCACAACGTCTCGCTCCCAATTCTGGATGACAATCTGTTCGTTGGAGGGCAAGGACTGTTCTTCCGTAGCGAACCGTTGACGTTCTTTCTCCTGCAACTGATCTTGGCGCCCCGACTTACGCAGGTAGTCATATGTGATATGGGTGAGCACCCGATGCAGCCAGGCCCTGACTTTATCCAGGTCGTCTGGAGGTGTCCGGTACAACCGCAGGAACACTTCTTGTGCCAAGTCATCGGCGATCGCACGATCCGCAACTAACGCCGAGATTTTCCGAAGAACGGATGGATAGTGCTCCACGAACAGCGTCTTGAACTTATCCGGAATCATTTCGCTCATCGCTTCCGCTCCTTTCTGTATGTAAGACGACGGGCAGGCGATATTTGTAGCAGGGGAGCCGTATTATTAATAAAGAGATCCTTTCATTCGTTGATTCGTGTTAGTTGTTTGTATGCTATGATTTCCTTAGTATTAGAAAAGGTGGTCATGTAAAACATGCGGAGTGATCAATATTATTCCATTGGCCAAACAGCTAAACTGTGCGGTCTTTCTATTCAGACCTTGCGCTATTACGATAAACTGGGTCTGGTAAAACCTACAGAAGTCGATAGGGCCACAGGCTACCGTTATTACTCTAACCTAAATCTTCTTCACATAAAAATCATTCAAGATATGAAGACTCTCCATTTTACATTAGAGGAGATTGGACATTCGCTTAAAAACAAGGACTTGGCAGAGCTCATCAGCTTGATGAAAGACAAGCAGACGGAAGTGCTGCTGGAGATCCAAGGACTAGAGAAGATCGCTTCCTCTGTTAATCAGAGGATCGAACAAATGATCGAACTCAAGGAGATTAGCAGTGGTTTGGGAAATTCAGATATTCTAGTGGAGCTTAAGATGTTCCCCGAGCGGACAGTCATTTATGATCGACGACAATCGGCGTGTGGACTAGAGCCTTCTGTCTTACGGTTTACGGAATTGTTCCGAAGGATAGAGGAACATCGGCTTGTCCAGGATGGATATATTCTTACTATCTATCATGAAAACCTTATGACGTTTAATCGTGATGACTCTGATCTTGAGTTTTGCATTCCCATCAAGGGAGATACTTTGAATCTACCCTTTACCCGCCATATTACAGCTGGTGAATATGTTACAGCGCTCTACACTGGAATTCCAAACGAAGATTCATGTAAACGGATCTATCAGAAGCTGCTGGATTGGATGACTAAAAATAAATATTCGGAATGCGGCCCTGCCATGGAACAGTATATCGTGGACATGTCGCAAATGATGGATCCTCAAGAATACATGGTTGAACTTCAAATCCCAGTAAAAAAAGCTCCTATCGGAGCAACTCGGTGAAGCGGGTTCGTCTTTAGCGGTAACTTTTTATGCCGAATCAGGATGCAACCTCTCGAAGTTTATACTTTCTGATTCTGTAAGGATAAACGCCTAACGGCGTCCTTTGACGCCGTGCGTTTGCCGAGACGATGAACAATCAGCGAAGTTAATCATTCTGAATCGTTAAAAAAAGATTGACCCTATAGCGACTATAGGGTTTATTTTGTTGTCAGTGGTAATCATTTGGAAGGGGAAGATAGCTGGTGAATGTTATTATGGGTACGGGTCCATTAGGGATGTCGGTTATGCGAGAGCTACTACAACGGGGAGAACAGGTGAAAATGGTCAGCTATACCGGCACCGCCAATTTGCCCAGAGGCATACAACTGGAAAAGGTTGATCTTCTGGATGCAGAACAAGCATCCAGATCAATCAAGGGAGCGCATAAGGTGTATCAGTGTGCGCAGCCACCCTATCAGAAGTGGTCGGAGTTATTTATGCGAATGCAAGACAATATTGTGGCCGGAGCCATTGCTAGTCACACCAAATTGATTGTCGCCGAGAATCTGTACATGTATGGCTTTGTGAAAGTAAATATGCATGAAAATTTGCCATATACCGCTACAACCAAAAAAGGAAAGTTACGTGCGGCGATGTCTGATAAGCTGCTGAACCTGCATAAGGACGGATTATTACAAGTAACGATCGGGAGGGGATCCGATTTCTTCGGTCCGCATGTTCTTGGCTCAGTAGCCGGAGAACGATTCTTCAAGCCCATCTTGGTTGGGAAAGCTTGTTCCATCCTCGGTAATCCTGATAAAAAACATACTTACACGTTTATCGGTGATTTCGGTAAGGCGCTGGTCACGTTAGGAGACCATGATGATGCTTTCGGTCAAGCGTGGCATGTCCCTAACGCAGACGCCATTACAACAAGGCAATTTGCAGATATTGCCTTTCGGATTGCCGGGTTTCCAACTGCAATAAAATCCATGGGAAGAGGAATGCTCCGAATTGGTGGATTGTTTATCCCGGAGGCAAAGGAAAGTATTGAAATGTTTTATCAATTCGAGAATGATTTCATTGTGGACAGCAGCAAATTTTCCAAGCGCTTTAATCAACAGGCTACATCGCTGGAAACAACCATTGCTGAAACGATGGAATGGTTTGGAAAAGCTTTTTGAAACACGAAACCCGGTTCTGCCATAAAGGCTGAACCGGGTTTCCATATGGAAGGGTTAGGTTAGGTTGGGTTGAGAGACTGTCGATTCATTGTGGACCCAGCAGTGGAAAGTGAAAAAGAGGACCCTGGCGAGTTTTGGCTTGAACCTCCCCCCCTTTTTTCCTACTACATTCAAGGGAGGTTCAAACAAGATGTTTGAGCTAAGGGGTCCTTTTTCACTTGGAACAGCCGTTTCAGCTTCAAGAAGGAATGACGGTCTCTATTACAGAGTAGCTTGGCCAGGCTTCCAGTTGGCCGGACAGAGGCCGCCGGCTTGCAGGGCTTGAAGCACGCGGAGCGTCTCATCTACACTGCGTCCTACATTCATGTCCGTCACGACCTGGTAGCGCAAAATACCTTCAGGGTCGATGATAAACAAGCCACGATGTGCCGAACCGGCTTCTTCATCCAGAACGCCGTACGCGCGGGCCGCTTGTTTGGTCACGTCGCCACCGATCGGGTAACGAATCGGACCGATCCCATTCGAGTCGCGGGACGTGTTCATCCACGCGCGATGCGTATGCACACTGTCGACCGATGCACCGACGATCTCGCAGTCCAGATCGAGGAATTCGTCATACCGGTCGCTGAATGCGATAATCTCGGTTGGACATACGAATGTGAAGTCGAACGGCCAGAAGAAGAACAGCAGCCACTTTCCTTTATAGTCTTCCAAACTTACTTTTTCATTCAATGTATCCAGGTTCTTCGTGGACAATAGGGAGAAGGCAGGGGCTGGCTGGCCCATCTTCGGTGCCGGGAAAAAGTTCGGTGCAGCAAGTTGTTGTGTTGGTTGTGTCATTAGTAGTTCCTCCTGGTTAGATCTGTTTAGTTGAGTCGTTCGAGAAAGGCCGTTGAGACTGTCGATTCATTGTGGACCCGGGGTCCTTTTTCACTTGGAACGGCCGTTTCTGCTTCAACAAGGAATGAATCGACAGTCTAGTCTCACTTACGAAGCTACGGCAGCTAATGCCTTCTTAATCCGGCTCGGGTTCAAGCCAAGAATCGTCATCTCGCCGATCACCGTGACGGGCACGGACATCATTCCCAGATCGGACAGCTGCTTCGCATGTTCGGGATTCGTATCGATGTTGCGTTCTTCATAGGCAACGCCCTGATTGTGCAAATACTCTTTCAATTGAGCGCAATAATGGCAATTCGTGCTGGAATATACAATTGCGTTAGCTGGTTGTGACATGGACTCATCTCTCCCTTATTTGTATTGCGGAAGCACTTGCGTCCGCTTATTGATGTATTTGTCAACCGCCATCGCGGCGATCGCTCCGTCTGCAGCCGCCACGACGGCCTGCTTCACTGGTGTGCGCCGTACCTCTCCAGCTCCGAATACGCCAGGTGTAGGTGACTGCATCAGCGAATCCAACACCATGAAGCCTTCATCGTCCAGGGGCACTTGTCCCTGCAGGAAATCCGTACCGGGTTTGCTGCCGGACAAGAAGACGAACACGCCGTCAGCACCTACGACTTCCTCCTCACCGGATGGACGGCGAATGCGGACTCCCTCCACGTGCTTCTCACCAACGATTTCGAGTGGGCGGGTGCGGTAGTGGACTCGAGTATTCGGCACCTCCGGCATATGTGCATCTCCCTGCAGCTCAGCTCGTGGAATATAGAAGTCGATCTCCATTCCATACTTGGCGAGCGACAACACTTCGTCGACTGCCTCCTCAGAGTCGCCAATAACAGCTACTTTCTTACCGGTGAAGAAAGCCCCGTCACATGTAGCACAGGTGCTCACGCCCCTGCCAAGCAGCTTCTCCTCACCTGGCAACATCCGGTTGCGGCCTTTGGAGCCGGTGGCAATGACGATGGCCTTCGCTTCGAAGATGCCGTCGGCGGTGAACACCGACTTGACGTCCTCTTCCACATCGACCGCCGTTAACGTGGTCTGCAAGTATTCCGCTCCGAACGATTGGGCTTGGCGGCGGAATCGATCTAGCAGCTCTTTGCCCGTCCATTCTCCTTCGACACCTGGATAGTTGGCTATCTTATGAGTCAGTGCTAAGGCTCCTGCGTTCGGGGCCTTATCGATCACAAGCGTCTTCAGTCCCCCTCTTGCCGTATAAACTGCGGCTGATGAACCCGCAGGTCCTCCGCCGTTGATGATAACATCGTACATGGCGTTGCTCCCTTCCGAATCATTTATTTGTAAATATTAATTTCTAGTTAATAATTATTATAATCTAATTTTATTTATAGTCAATACTTATTTATAATAATTCTAATCTTGAATGCTGGCTTTATTACCTATACTTGTTGATTAACTTCTATCCCCTGCTGCAATTGTGATAATATGATGTGGAAGGTAATCAGAATGATTTTCAAGTTCATAAGGGAGCGGTTTAACATTAAGGATTTGACGAAGCAACGATTTCAACTGGCAATTCCCGTTGGCAAGGAGCATAGTTTTCAAGGCTTGTCTCCCAAACATTCGGAACTGTTGATGGGTTTGTCGGAGCCGCGTACATTTCGTGCAGGAGATGTTCTATTCCGGGAAGGCGACGCCGGGGGGAAGTTGTTCGGCATTCATCGAGGCCAAGTCAAGGTGTCCAAGACAACGGAAGACGGGAAGCCGTTTATATTATATTTGCTACATGATGGGGATTTGTTCGCTGAATCCGGGGTTACATTCACGTTCGATGCGGAGGCCGTAACTGACACCGTCTGCACGATAATTGCCATTCAGGAGGTCGAGGCGTTAGTATACCGGGACGGGGCATTCGCAGTAGATTATATGCAGTGGATGGGCCGGATGCAGCGAACTACGCAATCGAAATTTCGCGACCTGCTATTGTTCGGCAAGCCTGGGGCACTGGCTTCGCTGCTCATCCGCATGAGCAATACGTTCGGGCAACCTTGCGAGGGAGGCGTGCGCCTGACAGCCAAGCTAACCCACTCCGACCTCGCCCAGTTCATCGGCTCCACCCGAGAGAACGTCAATCGTCAACTGAGCGCGTGGAAAGACAGGAACGTCCTCTCTTTCGAAGACGGCAGCATCATCATTCATGACATCAGCCAGCTGCGGGAAGTGTGTCAATGCCCTACATTCCCCGCCTGTCCMGCTGAGATATGCCGGCTATAGACTTCCCGGCGCCAGCATAATCTCATGCTTTATTACTCTTATACACACGTTCCGGCCGACCGACGGTGCCATACGAAAGGTCGGCCGCCATCTCCCCTTGGGACACGAAGTATTCAAGATACCGACGCGCGGTGGAGCGGCTTACGCCCATGCGTCTGCCAACTTCTTCTGCGGTAAGACCTCCACTGTTGTCCCCGATGAGGACCGACATTTTCTCCAGCGTTAGCTTATCGATACCTTTCGGCAAGTATGTGTCCTTCGACATCCCGGACCCGTTGCTGCGCAGCAGTTCGTCGATTTCCTTCTGCTCGACTTGTCGACTCGTCCCCTCCAGTGTTTTCAGCTTATTACGGAATCGACTGTATTGGTTCAGCTTTTCCTGGAATCGCTCGAAGACGACCGGTTTGATGATGAAATCGAACACACCGCCCCGCATCGCCTCTCGTACGGTTTCCAGTTCCTTAGCTGCCGTAATGATGATGACATCGGACTGAGGGTAGCGTTCACGAATCGTCTTCAGCAGCTGCAGACCGTTCATATCTGGAAAATACAAGTCCAATAAGATGAGATCCGGTAAAAAAATGTCCAGTTGCTCCATCGCCTGCGATTCGTCCGTAGCAATGCCGATGACGCGATACCCGGGCACCTTCTCTACGAACCGTCGATTGATCTGTGCGATACGAATATCGTCTTCAATAATAAGAACCTGCAGCATGCGAGTCTCTCCTCTCCTTGGGCAACGCTACCGTGAACACTGTACCTTCGCGCTCCCCTTTGGCAAATGTGATATTCCCCTGCATCTGCTCCACCGCCTGTTTGACAAGTGGCAAGCCATAACCCCGGTTCCCGTCTTTCGTGGAAAAGCCGGATTCGAAGATGCGTCCCGTCAGTTCATCCGGAATGCCACAGCCAGTATCCTCGACTTCAATAATCAAGTCTTCTCCCAGATCCGTTAGTAGGATGGACACCCGCTTGGGATTCGATTCGCAGGTAAGCACAGCGTCCAACGCATTATCAATCAGATTGCCGATCACCGTAACGAGTGATCCACGCGGAATCGAATTCGGAACGTCTCGGAACGAGCTCTCTCGATCCACCTCGAACACAACCTTCAGCTCATTAGCCCGGTTGAACTTCCCTATCAGCACGCCCCCGATCATCGGATCGGGAATTTCTTGCATAATGAAGCGGATCAAATCTTGATGAACATCCGTCTCATGAGCGATCAGGTGAAGCGCTTCCTGAAACGATTCTAACTGGATCAAGCCGGAAATCGTATATAGCTTATTGGAAAATTCGTGCGTTTGCGCTCGGAGGCCTTCAGCGTACTGCTTCACCTGAGACAACTCCTCGCCCAGTTGGTACAACTCATCCTTGCTGCGGAAGCTCGATACCGCCCCGATTACTTGACCCTGTGCGTCTGTAACCGGCAGCCGATTCACGAGAATAGAATTCTCATTAATGAACATTTCCTTGTCGAATTCGGCCTTGCCCGTTCGGATCACTTCCATAAGCCGGGAAGATGGCAGCACGTCCAGAATGTCGCGCCCTATCAGATTGACATCGCTCGGAATTCCAAGCAGATGCAATGCCGTCACGTTGACAACTGTAACACGGCCGTATTGGTTAACAGCAAGGATCCCTTCCCGGACCGATTCGAGGATCGCCTTGTTCTCCTGGTACAAATGTCCGATTTCTTGAGGCTCCAGGCCATGTATGGATTTCTTGACACCACGGGCGATCAGAGCGGCTGCCGCCGCGCCGGCCAACATCGTCAGCGTTGCAAGAAGTAGGATCGAGTTCCGGTACCGAACCGCCGTTGCATTAATATCTTCAATCAGAAATCCAACGGATACGACGCCGATGACTTGTCCGTTATCGTCATAGATCGGTGTCTTGCCCCTGAGGGACAGGCCTAGCGTACCAACAGCCTCCGAGATGATCGAGTTCCCTGCGAATACGGGCCCGTTATCCCCTCCGACCATATCTTGCCCAATTCGATCCGGATTCGGATGGGAATAGCGAATACCGCTTCGGTTACCTACTACGATGAACTCCGCTCCGGTCTGTTCGCGTATATTTTCTACAATGGGATTAATCGTCTTAGAAGGATCGGCATCTCGGAAGGCTTTCTGAATCTCAGGAATGATAGCCACCGTCTTGGATATGTTGAGCGCCGTCGTACCGATCTGCTCCTTCAGCGACGTCTCCCACATTTTCTGAAAGGAGAAGGCCAACACGAACGTAACGAACAAGAGCAGTGAACAGATGAGCAGGATCAGCTTCGTTTGCAGACGCATGCGGATTCCCCTTTCATAGCTTGATTATGCGGCAATAAAACCCATCTCCAGTATAACCGGAGACGGGTTCGTTCAACAAAACGATTAGCCTTCTTCATTAACGAGCACACGTTTCCCTCTCAATTTCAGCAACAAAGGGATCGTCAGCCACAGGAATCCAATAATCAGGAAGGCTAAGGAAACCGGCTTCTGCAGGAATATCATGAAATCGCCGTTCGAGATCGTGAGTGCCCTACGCATATTGCTCTCCAGCATCGGACCGAGAATCAGCCCCAGCACAAGCGGCGCAAGCGGGAAATCGTTCTTGGACAAAAAGTAGCCGGCAACTCCGCAGCCCATCATGAGCAGCAGATCAAAGACGGAAAACTGCACGGCATACACACCGAATACAGAGAAAGCGACAATCAACGGAATTAAATATTTGGTTGGTGTCTCAATCACCTTGGCGAACAACCGAACAAGCGGCATGTTGAGGATGAGCAGCATCAGGTTCCCGACGAACATGCTGGCGATCACGCCCCATGCGACCTGCGGGTGGTCCTGGAACAAGAGCGGACCCGGCTGGACGTTATACATGATGAACGCCCCCATCATGATCGCCGTCGTGCCCGATGATGGAATCCCCAGCGTGAGCAGCGGGATCATCGCTCCACCGGAAGCGGCATTGTTCGCTGATTCTGGAGCTGCAACGCCCTCAATCGCGCCCTTGCCGAACTTTTCCGGATGGCGGCTGATCTTCTTCTCCATAATATAGGCGAAGAACGATGCTAATATAGCGCCGGCCCCCGGTAGGAGACCAATGAAGAAACCGAGAACGGACCCTCGGGCGATCGGCCCAGCGCTGTCCTTCAAATCTTGCTTCGTTGGCGTAATTCTACTAATCCTGGCGATCTCACCACTATTCGATTCCCGCTCCAGAATCGTCTTGAACACTTCACCCAGAGCGAACATCCCGACCGCTACAGTTAAGAACTCGAATCCTTGATACAGCTCTGGAATCTCATACGTGAATCGCGCCACACCGGACACGTTGTCGATCCCTACGGTCGCTAGCAACAGTCCACTCGCCACCATGATCAAGGATTTCACCATAGATTTGCCAGCGAGCCCGCTGATCGCGAACAGTCCCAGAATCATGAGCGAGAAGTATTCCGCGGGACCGAATTTGATCGCAACTGCCGACAGTGGAGCCGCAAGAAAGATCAGACCGAGCAGCGCTACAATGCCAGCCACGAAAGAACCGATGGCGGCGATGGAGAGCGCGGCCCCGGCCCTTCCCTGCTTCGCCATCTGGTAGCCGTCCAGCGTCGTTACGACGGAGGAGGACTCGCCAGGGGTGTTAAGCAGGATCGACGTCGTCGAGCCACCATACATGGCGCCGTAATAGACGCCGGCCAGTAATATTATCGAGCTTGTCGCCGCTTCTTCCGGACCGAGCCCCGACGTCATCGTAGCAGTTATTGGAATAAGAAGCGCCACCCCGCTCATCGGACCAATCCCGGGCAGAACGCCGACGACCGTACCGATCAGCACCCCTAAGAAGACGAATGCGATATTGTGCCATTGGGCCGCAGTGGCCAAGCCATGAAGCAAGTAATCAATTGTGCCCATTGTGTATCTCCCTCCTTACGACAAGCCAAGCCATGACGGAAAGCCAGGCAGTGTGCCATCCATAATGTTGACGAACAAGAAATAGACGCCGTACGAGAACAAGCCGGCAATGATCAGAGTAGACCAGAGTCTCCCCCGCTGCATCGTCTGGAACCCGATGAATAAGAACAAGAACGTAGAGATGACATACCCCACATCTTCAAGAAACAATGCATACAGCACAGCAGCGCTGAAGATGATGCCGAATCGCATGTAGTCGAGCTTCTCTTTCGCCCCATCCGACTCAGCTTGCTTATAACGGAATGTCTCATAGATCAGGCGAATGCTGAGCAACGCTAGGAACAGCCCGAGAATGAAAGGAAATATGTTAGGCCCGACATTACTGCCGTACGCGCTTGTCGAGATTCTACGGCTCTCGATCATGAACAGCGCTCCAACAGCGAGAAAGACGATGCCAGCATAGCGATCGAACGTTTTATTCAATGGAATCCCCTCCATCTGGATAAATGAAGGGAGAAGAATGGCTCTTCTCCCTTTTCGAGTTGATTATTTTTGCATACCAAGCGCAGTCAGCATATCCTTGATAAGTGTTTCCTGCTGGCCCAAGTAGGTCTTGAAATCGTCGGATTTCTTGAAATCGATCTCCCAGTTGTTGGCTTGCAGTTCTTTCTTCCATACGTCAGAATCAGACAGCTTCTTCAGCGTATCTTCCCAATATTTCTTGGCGTCCGCGCTCATTTCCTTAGGACCGAATATACCGCGCCAGATCAAGAATTCAGCGTCCACGCCCTGCTCTTTCATCGTCGGTACGTCCTTCATACTGCCGCCGAGCCGTTGTGGAGCAGCTACCGCGAGCACCTTGATCTTGCCTGCTTTCAAGTATTGGTCGAGCGATGAGGCATCGGTACCAAGCACTTGTGCGTTGCCGCCTAACAGCGATGTCATCGCTTCGCCACCGCCGTCATAGGACACATATTTGATTTTTTTCGGGTCAACGCCGAATTTGAACGCTGGGAGGATCGAGATCAGATGGTCCATTGACCCTGGTGCGGAACCTCCGGCAATCGTTATTTTCGTAGGATCCGCTTTCAAATCGTTCAACAGCGACTTCAAGTCGTTGTACTTAGAATTGGCCGGCACCGCAATCGCTCCATAATCCTTGGTCAGTTGAGCCAGTGGTGTCGTATCCTTGAAGCCGTATGGTGTATTACCTTCCTTCTTCAGGTTGTTGATGAGAATCGGAGGCGAGCTGACGAACAGCTTATAGTTGTCCTTGACGTCCTTGGTCGAATATTCGGCCATGAATACCGTTCCACCACCACCGGGTTTGTTCTCTACGGTGATCGGTTTGTCGACAAGCTTCGTGTCCGCGAGCACCTTGGAAATCGCTCTAGCCGTCAAGTCCCAACCGCCGCCCGCCCCTGATGGAGCTACGATGCTGAGCGGCTTCTCCGGATACTTGGAAGCGGCTTGCGTCGCAGCCGGTTCCTTGCTTGGAGCCGTTGTCCCCGAGGTGGCCGGCTTGGACCCGCCACTGCTACCACATGCCACCAGACTTGCGGCCAGTATGCCAGTAACAGCGACTTTCCAGCTATGCACCATTATGTTTTTCATCAAATGAAACCCTCCCTAGTTTGTTCTCCCTATATATGAAAGCGCTTTATTGTGTGGCATGAACATCATACCACGCTCTTGCCGTATCCAGATCGTTAACGAAATAATGTGCAATAAGGTCATTGTGCGCATATTGTTCATTCTGTTCACGAGCGGAATTCACGAGGCGTTCTTCTTGCAACTCCAGTACGAATGGCCGCCTGGATAACCGATGCTCGAATTCGACGCACTACCTCCTGATTGAACACGCTTGGAATAATATAGAGCTTGTTCCGTTCCTCGTCAGAGATGACCGAAGCGATCGCTTGCGCTGCAGCCAGCTTCATCTCCTCATTCACAGTTGAAGCCTGGCAATCCAACGCCGCTCTGAACATACCAGGAAAGCAGAGTACATTATTGATCTGATTAGGGAAATCCGAACGACCGGTTGCAATGACCGCAGCTATGTCTTCAATTTCATCGGGATGAATTTCCGGCGTCGGGTTCGCCATTACGAATACGATCGGACGTTCTGCCATCCGAATCACATCGTCCCTCTTCAGCAATCCGCCTGCAGATAGTCCGATGAAGACGTCCGCCTGCTCGATGACGTCCGTCAACGAGCCGCTCAAACGTCGCGGATTCGTATGACTGGCATACCAGTTCCACACTGGGTTGACATAAGAACGGTCAGCCGTAATTGCCCCTTCCCGATCAACCCCAATGATTTCCTTCACACCCGCCGCAAGCATGATTTTCGAACAGGCAATGCCCGCCGCGCCAATCCCGCATACGACTACCTTCACTTCATCAATCGATTTACCGACCACCTTCAACGCATTGATCAGCCCTGCATAGAGTACGACGGCCGTGCCATGCTGATCATCATGAAACACAGGAATATCCAGCTCTTGGCGCAGCCTGTCTTCAATCTCGAAACATCGAGGCGAAGAAATATCTTCCAGATTAATACCACCGAAAGCAGGAGCAATGTGCTTGATGGTCGTTATGATTGCTTCCGTATCCTGCGTATTCAGGCAGATTGGGAATGCATCGACTTCAGCAAACTGCTTGAATAGCATCGCTTTGCCTTCCATAACCGGCATGGCCGCTTCCGGGCCAATATTGCCGAGTCCCAATACGGCGCTGCCATCGGAAATAACGGCGACCGTATTACGCTTGATCGTCAGTTTGTAGGCATTATCCGGATGCTCATGAATAGCCATGCATACTCTCGCCACGTCCGGTGTATACACGCGAGACAAGTCGTCACGGTTCTGAATCGGCACTTTGGGCTTGATCTCGATCTTACCCCCCAAGTGAAGCAGGAATGTGCGGTCCGACGCATGAATAAGCTTCACCCCCGGTAGATCGCGAATCATGCTTATAATCGATTCAGTCTGGACTTGATCGGAAGCGGTAACCGTAATGTCGCGGACAGACCAATTCGCGCCCGTCTGGATGACGTCAATCGCGATCACGTCGCCACCGTTCTCCGTAATGACCGTTATTAATTGACCAAAATGAATTTGATCCGTCTGCAGCTCCAACCGTAATATCATGCTTTTGCCACCGAAACTGTTCTTCATCATACAACCTCCATTAGCACTCTTATCCATAGGCGGCATCTACATACATAGCAACGCTTATGCAGAATGAAGTATAATTGAAGCGTTTTCAGTTGGATACATTGTGATCATTTGTTGCATAAGTTCGATTAACTTGCATTAAATTCATAAATTTCATGCAATAAAAAAATCCCCCAAAGGGCAATCCACTGGGGGGAAGAGGTTAAGATAGTAGCGACTATTACTTTTTCTTACTCGACTTCTTGTCCGGTACCTTCTCCGGCATCGTTCCCACCCACGCCAACGATTGATCAATCCATCCCCGTAACTTATCCGGATGCGCTCGCCATTGTTCAGGCAATGCCACATACTCCTTCATCGGCCGTCCCGGCATGGGGGAAAATTCAGAAGCGCCTTCTTCTAGCAGGAGTTGGGCACGTTCTTCCTCTGACAAGCGGACAAAGATTTGTTGTCCATACAGACCTGCGAACATATTGCCATTCACAAACCCCGCTAAGTTTCCAAACATCGGACGCACTTTCACGCGAGGGTCTTGATCGGGTATTAGAGATACGAATAACGCTTTTGACTCTTCATCAGGACGAGACATGGCCATCCAATAGCGCTCCTTTCGAAAACAACCGTATATAGTGTTCTACCTAATCCAGAATATAACCTAACAGACGTAATCTCCATCATTATTTAAGTTGACACTTAATTAAGTCTGTGCTAAATTAACTTCATGATCGAAAAAGCCATTCATGCGTTAACCGAACCTCGGCGCAGGGACATATTGAATCTGGTGCGTGATGGAGAACTTACATCCAGCGCCATAGCGTCTCATTTTGACATTTCCGCCCCAGCCGTATCGCAGCATCTCAAGGTTCTTGAGCAATCTGGACTTGTCATCGTCCGGAGGGCTGGAACCAAACGGTATTATGGAATCAGGAGGGAAGGGTTTGCCGAGTTGAAACAGTACGTCGACCGTTTTTGGGATGAAAGCTTATTGCGCTTGAAGGAAGCAGCCGAAGAGGAAGAAAGGAGACTCTATGAGTCCAATTAGCAGCAGTGATCCGATTAAGAAAGAGATATTTATCGAATGCAGACCGCAAACCTTGTTTTCGTTTTTTACCGACCCGGACAAAATGGTACAATGGATGGGCCGCCACATTCTGCTGGAACCAAGCATCGGTGGTAAATTCCGCATTGATGTCAATGGAAGCGATATTGCGATAGGGGAATATGTCGAGCTCGTTCCGAATGAGAAGATCATCATGACCTGGGGATGGGAGAAATCGAAGTTGGTGCCTCCTGGATCGAGTACGCTTGAATTCCGGCTCACGCCCAAAGACAATGGAACCGTCCTGTTGTTGACTCATTCCGGATTGCCTGCCGAAGAAGTCCCGTCACACGTTCAAGGCTGGACACATTATCTCTCCCGTATTCAGCAGTTGGCTGAAGGTCAGGACCCCGGTGTAGATCCTTGGTCCGAGATAGCTATGCACGAATAACTCAGCCTTTGCGTATTGAAAGCAGCCTCCGTCTAAGATCTCTTTAGACGGAGGCTATATTCGCTCGAATCGAGCCAAATGAAAAAATATGGAGGTAGATTTGTGCCGCTTATATGTCTTGAGGGAGCAAGTGCCGTTGGGAAAACAACAACATCCCGAACACTTGCTGAACAGTATGGGGCTTATATGGTTGAGGAGGTTCATTTTCTTTTCAATCAACCAGAATTACAGCCGAACGAGATTACACAATGGTTTCTTGATCGACAGCTGGATAGATGGACAATTGCCCGGGACCAACTACAATCACATGATTTGGTAGTTTTGGACGGGGATCCTTTCAAAATGTGGTATGGATGGGTCTATGGTGAAGATGAACAAACGTTCAATGAATGTTATTCCTTTTTCCAGAAAGAGATTAAGAATGGCAATTTCGGCTTTCCAGATCAATATTTTGTTCTCTATACAGATCAAGACGAATTAACRAGTCGCAAATTGAATGACTCATCTCGTAAAAGGGGCGGATTTGAGAAGCATTTGAAGCTAATCGAACCCCAGAAGGAATACTTCAGAGCCCTTAATCGCTTCTATCCAGGTTATGTGGAGTTCATTGATGCACGACACATCGAGCAGAACATCCAAATCATCCTTCAATCCGTATCTAAGCTCCCCAAAGTAAATCAATCTTCGAAACATATTTTAGATACTATGATTCATTGGATGCGGAATAACCAGCCGTATTG
>NZ_JBFUIX010000069.1:0-39164 GCF_056401635.1 Paenibacillus sp. P4_E11
ACACTGAACCGTATCACAAATATGTCAGGAATCGAACGTAACTGGTTAACAGCTACTTGAAAATAACATAATATTATAATTAGCAAAATTTCTCTTAAGAGAGAGTTTGTCTTCTTTTTTTGTCTGTGAGGAGAATGAAAGTATACCCGAGTTCAGCTATTTTGCTACGTTCGGATAATAGAATGTGCGAAGGCAAGAGGGTAATATTGAGGGAACTGGTAATGAAGTGGTTGGTGTGCGGGGTGAGTCACTGCCTGGTAAAGACATCATTTATCGCTTCCTTAATCAGAGCACATTTGCTTGGCGAAAGTTTCTATTTTTTTAAGCGCAGTCATGGAATTAGGGTGGTAACACGGGTATAGCACTCGTCCCTTTTAGGGGCGAGTTTTTTTGTTTTCAATTATCTTTAAAGGAGTGGCTAAGAATGGGATTCCAATCAAAGTTCAGAGAGCGAGATCTAGAATTACCAAGACATCGTGATAAGTTGTTGGAGAATGCTTTAAATGATTTAACTAATGATTTAGATGTTTTAGCCATTTATCTTGGTGGTTCCTTAGCGAAAGGAAATTTTGACAATTATTCAGATATCGACATGCATATCATTGTCGCTCCCGAGAAAAAGCCTGATTTTATACAAACAAAACATGTTTGACCAAAGGATTGGGGTGAGGTGCTGTTATAAGCCAACCTCCGAAGAAGTTGAGATGTGGAGGGGGAAGATATTTGCCTATATCCACGAAACATATCGTGCAGGTATGCGAAATGAAATGTATTATGCTTTATCAATGCTTAACTCCTTTCGATGGATGATGGCTTACGGGTGGTATATGGAAATGGGATGAAGAGTCGATAGTTCATGGGGAGTATGGTCTAAGTTTGAAGGGGACAGGAGTTATTTAAAKGATTGGCAATTGTCCTTACTTGATAATTGGGATTGTAGCCGTTGTCACAATGATATTATGAAAACAATGAACAGCATGATTCCCGAATTCTTTAGGCTTAATAGTTCCCTTAGTCAATTAACTAGTTTGAACGAAAGACGTGATTGGTGTAGATCAGCCAAACAGGGTTGACAGTTGAAAATGATTCTGATAAATTTTAAACAAACGTTTAATTCAAACAGTTGTTTAAACTAGGTTCACCACATAAAAACAGGAGATGAGAAACTAAATGCTGCAAGCAGTCAAAGCTTTCATGAAAAAACCGACCACCATTGTAGGGGTGGCAACGGCCTTAATGTTTCAATTGATTTTCAGCCTCGTCTGGATGACGGGGTACGACGGTATTACCGACAATACGTCCCACTTGAAGATCAGTGTGGTGAATGAAGATACTACGGTGGGGAAGCAGGTTGCCCAGAATTTGCAGCAAAATCTGCCTTTCCAGCTACAGACGGCTCAATCGCTTGATGCAGCGAAGCAGCAACTGGATGACCGTGAAGTACAGATGGTGCTGTACATCCCGGCCGACTTCTCGAAGCAACTGCAGACAGCTGGGCAGAAGGGACAATTGCAATACTGGATCAATGAATCGAATCCTGCACTGATCAAGAGCATGATGCAGGGCGTAGCTGCGAACGTCACCGCCACGGTGAACAAGGAGGCGATCGCCGCTGGAGCGGAAGCGATGTTCACGCAGATGAACGCGCCTGCTGCTCAAGCGAAGGGGATGGCGCAAGGGTTGTCTGAGAAAGTCGTAGCTGATCTTCATTTCACGAACCCGGTTTCCGGCATGTCGAACCAGATGATTCCGATGATGATGGTACTGGCCTCATACGTGGGGTCGATGATTATGGCTATGAACGTCCAGGTATCATCGAATATGATCGGACCTGCGTTCACTCGTTTCCAGAAGTTCGGTGCACGCGCGTTAATTAATATCGTATCATCTGTAGTCATCGCCCTGATCGGCTCATCGATGGTGCTGTTGTTGGGCGGTCATGCGGTCAAAGGTTTCCTCGTCATGTGGGGCTTCGAAACGCTGTTCCTGATGTGTTTCATGTTCTTCGCACAGATCTTCCTGCTGTTGCTCGGCAATGCAGGCATGCTGTTCAACATTATCGTCTTATCGGCGCAGCTCGTCTCCTCAGGGGCCATGGTACCGAGAGAGCTATTGTCGGATTTCTATTATGGACTCAGTCAGTACTTGCCTGCCACTTATGCGGTCCAAGGCAATATGAATCTGCTATTCGGAGGACCTTCCGTATCCGGACCGGCCTGGTCGCTTGTCGTGATCATGTTAGCATCTGTGGTGGTCGGCTTGATCATAACTGGTCTGAGGAAGGAAAAGTTACCCGCTCACATCGCCCCAAATGCAAAGGTTGCATCCCGAGTAAACTTTTGAATGGAGATGGTAAGAACATGCCACCCGCAGAACCCGATATGAAGCTCAGAATCTTACTGTCCGCCAAACAATTGTTTGCTCGTCAGGGCTATGATTGTACGACCGTCCGGCAAATATGTGAGGAGGCGGGAGCGAATGTGGCACTCGTATCTTACTATTATGGCGGCAAAGAAAATCTGTTTTATGAACTGTTCAATACGTTTTTCCCCGGTATGAGCAAGTTGGAAGAGATGGCCCCATTATTGATTGAGCCGCTTTTCGGTATCAAGACGGTGGTCACGGAAGTGATTCGATTTCGAATGAGCGACCCGGATATGATCTTGCTATTACAGCAGGAGATATTCAAGAATACGCATCGGATCGAGCACATTCGGAAGAGCGCATTTCCCATCTGGAAAGAACTGCGCAATGTGTTGGAACGTGGCAAAGTGCAGGGGATTTTCCACTACAGATCGTTGGATAACACGATGTTCTTCGTTATGGGCACGATCTTGTTCCATAAGCATAACGAGTATTTCAAGCCTTTACTGGAAGAAGCCCCGCCAACATTCGAGGAGCTTGTTCAGGATACACAGCAGTTCGTCTTGCGTGGGCTTGGGGTTGTCGAATAGGAGGAAATAGAAACGCCTTCAGTCGCATTTTACTGTGCTGGAGGCGTTTTGTTTACCGTGGGAAAGTTCCTCTGATTATCGAGCATAAGAAACAGCAAGATTAGTGAACTGCTGCAAATAGTGCGAGTGGTCGCCCTCTTCATCAGCATAATTCCCATCATGATTGTTCATTCGGACGACAACGAGATCCAATTCCGGCACGACTAGAACAAGAGGACCTGTGAAGCCTACGATGCCATAAGATTGATAAGGAACCTTGTCCCCCAGCATACATTGGGCAGACTCTCCTTCTTTCACGAACCAGAGGCAACCGTTCAGCGGATATGTTGAAGGGAGTTCAGCAGGCGCTTGCAAGCTGGTAGCTGTACGGATGACGGATTCTGGCAGGAGAGTCTTGCCGTTCACCGTTCCGAGCTTCAGGTGCAGATACCCCCAATAAGCGAGCTCACGGGCGGAGACGAACAAGTTGCCTTGTGAGCCGTCTGCTATGGGGCGAAGCGGGATGCTTGCGATCCCTTGCTGGTTAGCAACAGGAACTAGCTGTTCGGTCGCTGTATTCCTCCACCCGGTCTCTCGCCAATTCAAGGGCTGGAACACGACTTCATTGAGCCATTCCACTAGCGAACGACCGAGAACTTGCGCGAGTATAGTGGATAACATCTCGATGCCGACATTGTTGTACCTCCACTCCGTACCCGGGCTGTGTGCTCGAATCAGTCGGCCTTCTTCGCGCGTGAGCCCATGGGTATGGGTGAGCAAGTGACGAATATGTACGCCACTAACGGCTTGCTGCTCGGCTTCGGTGAGGGTCAAATATTGTGCAATGGGATCATCGAATGAAGCTATCGCTCCGGTATGAACAGCCCATGCGGTGGCCAACCCGATGTAGCTTTTTCGTGCAGAAGCAACATTGTATTGGGATTCAGATGACGTTTCCTGCGAGCCCGTCTCGGATGTATAGGTTCCCCGGTAATGCTCGGCCACGATGTGATCGCCTTGAATTACAAGTAACGCGCACGATGTACCGCCGCTAAGTTGGTTCTTCTCTTCGACATAATCCATAAGTGCATCGAATCGGGATGAAAGTTGTTTCTGCAGCATGTGGTCGTTCCTCTCTGTAAGTAGGGTACTCGTATCCTAGTTACATTCGAGACTAGGCTGCGTACGTCCTGCTAGGGCAATATACAGAATAATGTGGGACGCCTGAATTCAGTTGGTTGCGATTCGGCTTAATACCCGTTCCAGGATTCGGATCATGGCATCTGTGTCGGCTTTCGTCACGATCAACGCTGGTATGAGACGGATCGTCATAGGGTTAGGTGAATTGATCAACAACCCTTCTTGAAGGCATTCTGCCACGATGTGACTGCCGTTTGCCTCTGGAAGGTCAAAGCCCACAAGCAAACCTGCGCCTCTAACGTTCGTGAGTCCGAAGCGTGGTGCGATGACCTGAAGCTGCTCCATGAGGTAGCGGCCTTGCTCGGCAGCATTGCCAACCAGATCTTGCTCCACAATCGCGTTCACTACTGCCAGTCCGACTGCCATGGCGAGCGGTTGCCCTGTATACGTCCCACCTTGATCTCCAGGCTCGAAAATATTGAAAGCTTCCTTCACGAGCATGGCCGATAGCGGAAAGCCTCCGCCAATCCCTTTGCCCAACGTCATAACGTCAGGCTGTACCCCGTAGTGCTCATAAGCGAACAGCTTGCCCGTCCGTCCCAGCCCAGTCTGTACCTCGTCGAAGATGAGGAGGATTCCTTTCTCGTCGCACAATTGGCGTAGCTTCTTCACATAGTCTAGGTCCGAGCTGTGAACGCCGCCCTCGCCCTGAATGAGCTCGAGCATGATGGCACAAGTATTCGGTGTAATTGCCTCGATCAGCGCCTCGACATCGTTCAGCGGAACATGCCGGAAACCCGGCACCTTCGGTGCGAACAAGCTCTCCCATTGCTGCTTCCCTGTAGCCGACATCGCGGCGAGCGTTCTGCCATGGAAGCTATTCGTAGTGGTGATAATCTCATAAGCACCGCCCAAGTTCCGTGCCCCGTGTCTTCTGGCCAGCTTGATCGCGCCTTCATTAGCTTCGGCCCCTGTGCTGGTGAAGAAGACTCGGTCCATACCGGAGAGCGCGGTGAGCCGGCTGGCGAAATCCAGCATTGGTTTGTTGTAGTAGGCAGGGCTCGCATGAATTAATCGGGCGCCCTGCTCTTGCAAGGCTTGCTGGATGACCGGCGGTGCGTGTCCCAGACAAGTCGTCGCCCATCCCCCGATAAAGTCCAAATATTTGTTGCCGTCCGTGTCCCATAAGTGCATCCCTTCTCCGCATTCCATCACGAGGTCGGGGCGGACTGTGGTGAACAAGATCGAGTCTTTAGCCGCTTTGACAAGTGGAGATTGTGGAGTTACAGGTTGGTCTTGTGTGATCATGTGTGATCCCTCCAATTGATATGATGAGTAATTATACGTATTAATGCATAAAAATACAATAATTATTTTATACCCTCTGCACTCTCAAGTTGCATCCATTTCCGTAATCCGTTCATAATAGAGAATACAATTTGAGATATGGAGGGGTATGGATGAATGAGATGGTCCGGGTGCTTCATGCACATCGCTCTATACGGAGATTCAAATCTGATCCGGTGACGGACGAGCAGTTGGGAGCGATGCTGCAAGCGGCTCAGATGGCGTCTACGTCGAGTAATGTGCAGGCGTACAGCGTGATTCGAGTATCGGACCACGCAGTCCGTAGCGCGATCAAGGCAGTCACCGGAGGTCAGGAGCACGTGGAGTTGGCTCCGTTGTTCCTAGTGTGGTGCGCCGATCTTTATCGAGATCAAGTGGCTTGCGAGCTGAATGGGGTCGAGATGGTGTCCGAGGGCATGGAGAACTTCATGATTAGCACGATCGATACGACCCTTGCGGCGCAGAATGCGGCTGTGGCAGCAGAAGCGATGGGGCTCGGCATCGTGTACATCGGCGGGATCCGCAACGACTTGCGTCAAGTAACGGAGCTGTTGCAGTTACCGAAGCTGGTGTATCCCGTGTTCGGGATGTGCATCGGGGTTCCCGATCAAGAGCCGAGCATGCGTCCGAGACTGGGCCCGTCTGCCGTGTTGCACGAGAATGTGTATCGGCGTGAGGGTATCGAATCCGAGGTGCAGGAGTATGATGTTCGGACACGGGAGTATTACGTGGAGCGGACCGGGGGGAAGAAGGATACGACCTGGTCGCAGGAAATGGTGAACAAGTTCCGGCAGAAACCTCGGGCTTACATGAAGGAATTTTTAGAGGAGCAAGGGTTTCGGTTGACTTAGGGAGAATCGTGTCGAGCATAGACTTAGTCAGCTTAATCTTGTCTTGACTCGATTCGGATTTTGTGGTATTTTCTGGATACAGTTCATTTATGAGCGGAAGCACCGCCTATTACGTACACTTCTTTTGGTGTGCTGGTAGGCGGTTTTTTTGTGTTTCGTGATCATGGGTAATATGGAAAAATGTGGACGAATAACGTCCGGTGTGATACAAGAAGGATGGGAGTGATTGAATGAAGAGACTTCATTCCCAATGAATGGTGAGAGCAGTAACACGTGATTATCCATGAGGAGGATTTCCATGAAGAAGAATATGATAACCACCATGCTAGTAGTTTCCCTATCATTCTCGTCGTTAACGACGATCCAAGCCGTTACCCCATCCCTGGTGATTTCCGACATTGATACACATTGGGCTAATGAATCGATTCAAACGTCCATCCAGAAAGGCTATGTAGATGGGTATCCCGATCACACTTTTAAGCCAGACAACAACATTACCAAGGCCGAATTTGTCACCATGCTGACCAAGGCTCAAAGCTACGTTCGGAAACCACTGCCAGACATTAAAGACTGGTATTCGGAATTTGTTGGAGCTGTTAAAGAAGAAGGGATTTACAAAGAAACTGACTTTGCTTCATCCACGTGGAACGACCCTCTCAGCCGCCTTGAAATGGCTCGACTCGCGTACCGCGCAGCGGATAAGAAAATCAAGAACGCGGTCGTTCTCCAGGATGATAAGGCAATAATGTTCCATGCGGTCCGGATCGGACTGATTCAAGGCGTTTCCGGTGGCGAACTGGCTAAAGAAGGCACGACTACACGCGCACAAGCGGTGACGATCATCGAGCGGATCAGTAAGGTGTTGAAGGGCGAAGCGCTGGAAGTGGATAAGAATGCGCTGAGCTATGCGGAGATTGAGATGACGGGATCGAACTTTAATACTGCGTTTGGTATGACCCTTGAAGAACCATTGCCACGTGATCTTGAATTGAATGATGACGTTACAGCCAGGATCGACCAAATCGTCATCATGAGCTATACAGACATGGATTCTCCCATGCGTAAGCATTTCCCGCCTCTACTGGAGACGTATCGGACTCCGGAAGAAGAAAGTGATTTGGTGGTAATGGCTGTCAAAATTACGTTTAAGAATCCAAGCTATCTAACCCGACCATCCCAGATATTTAACCCCCAAAGATATTTATCGTTGAATGGATTCTCATCTGTAGATTATCCTAGCGACATACCAACCACAGATATGTATTATACACAAATTCGATCGTTTAATTTAAGTGAAACACCAGAAGTAACAACGTGGATGATCGGTACCAAGCCACGTAAAGAAGTCGATAGATGGTTGAGTAGTCCTTACACGACAAGGTTTATTATCGATAGAGTTAACAGTGGTGAGTCATACATTATAGCTAGTAAGAATTAACGTATGGAGGTAAGCATGAAAACAAGAATACGAAAATTGAGTTGGGTGCTACTGGCACTCCAACTTTTTACTTTCATCTCACCTTACACTTTACCGACTAGTGTAGAGGCAGCCGGGACCACTCTAGTAACCAGCCAACCAGTAGACATTACATTTGCGTCCCAATATCAATCCACGGAATCAATTGCTTGGTGGGGGATCGACGCTCATGGAAAAACAGAGGGATCAGTCGTGGACTGGAATCTCAAAGTGAATGGTGTAAATCTTGGAAAGAATGGGTACTATGACCCCAACACGGACAAGATCGTCCTAACCGACATCCCCGGAAAAAAAGTTACGTTCGTCACGAGAAAGTTAACCGATCCGGGACACATTGTCTGGCGCCAATTGAACGGAAAGACGTGGCAACATCAATTTGGTTCTAGTGACAAGTACAGTTTCGAGGGTGAAGGATTTAATAGTGCAGGCTTGTCAGATTATCCAGGGTATATCGACAACACATTCAACATGACAAGAAACAAAGCTGAAGCAGAACCTTCTTCCTTATCTGAGAATGGCAACGCTGTATCAAGGCCACTTGACGTTGAAGCTCCTACTAAATGGTATCGAGAAGATCAGGCATGTACTCCAAAAGGTGAATGTGGGGAGTACGATCAAGGAGATATTGCTTACAATAACCAAATCAAGTCGAGTACGATAAAAATCACACAAGCAATAGCCAAAGAATCCAACAAATTCAACACAACCGCCTCAGCTTGCCCATATCCAGAATGTATGACTGAAGAAGGAAAGGGTGCTCTTAAAGTAAGTAAGATGCTCATGGAGGGTAGCAATAAAGCAGGTAGTATCTATGATAGACTCGATGGTTCTTCCGGAAACGTAGAAGGCCGAAATTACTTAATGTCTGCATTTGCCATATGGAGCGGAGAGTCTTACGAATACACCGGAACTATTACAATTACCTACAAGAAGCCCGATCCTGTTAAGCCAGATCTAGCACCGGTCAATCTTGTACCTAGCAAAGACCCAATCATGGCCGAGGATTCTATCACCTTTACCGCCAGCTTTAAAAATATAGGTGTTGCAACATCAGGCAAATTTTACGTCACCATGTACAAGACGGACGGTTCGGTTCCCCTGAAGAAGGCAGGACCCTATGATGGTATAGGAGCGGGTAAAACCGAGGAATTCACCTTTACCTACATATTCGGCTCATATAGCGAGTCCTTCACGATGCGAGTGAACTCTGATCCGGATGTAAAGATCGACGAACAGTCCTACGAGAACAACGATCAAACGTGGAAGTTCATCCCTAAGACAGGTGGACTAGATAGCATCACAGCAGACTTCGATATTCTCCCTAGTCCAAGCTTGAAATGGCGAGACAGTTTCACGCTGCGACCGAAGAACATCAATACTGGCAGCTGCGTGTACAAAGGCCATGACTACAAACTCGTGAACGGCTTCGCCAGTTATTCACCTGTTGCTACAAGTAAGACGCAGGATTCGACGTTTAACTACTCGACCTACCCGATCAGCATCGCTCCAGGAGCGAACGATATTTCCATTCGCGTGAAAACCTCATGCGGTGACTCCGACTGGATGGCTAACAAGACCTTGGACTTGGAACCCCCACGTGATAATAGCCCTCCAGACTTTAAGCTCGCCTGGATGCGCCCATACGATCACACCAGAGGGGTCAACCAGGTCTTAGTCGGTACAATTTTAGATGTAGGCTACATTGAAGATCCCAAAGTACCGACCCCAAGAGATCCAGACGGTGACTCGTACCAATTCGTCGGTTTCGATGTTACCAACAGTGATACATGGACCCGCGACTTGTACAATGAGTATAAAACCTGCTGCATGTACGTGGACGGCTTTCATGGAATTCGAATGGACACACTCGGCTATCACGTCATATCTGGAGTCATGCGCGATCAGTGGGGGGCCACGTCAACTTCGACGGCCGCGATCTCCGTCGTTCCACCTAACCCGGTTCCGGTCATTTCCGGATCAACCCAAGTGGTTGAGGGGAGGCCGCTAAAGGTTCCGCTGAATGCGGATCTGAGCTTTAGTCCAATGGGCCGTTCGATCAATCACTCGTTGGATGCATGGACCAATAAAGCGAATTCGTATGCCACTCCAGGCGTGCAGACGGTTACGCTCCGGGTTACGGATAGCGATGGATTAGCATCGATAGACACAGCAACCCATACAATCTCAGTTACGCCAGATTTGCCACCTATTCCAGAAATCGAATACAATTCCCTATCGGTACGGAATTTGCCCGTTGATTTTCGAAATAAGACAAGCAGTCCAGACGGCGACCAAATTGTAGTCAACACGGTAAAGTACAGATATGACTCAAACAATAACGGTCAATACTGGGACGAAACGGCCTATTCGTTAACGATTAATCCGGATAGAACCATCTCATTTGTCCCAACAAAAGTAGGAAACTATCAAATTGAAGTTTATGCAAAGGAAGACTGGGGAAAAGAGGCAACAAAGTATTTTTCGCTATCTGTAATAAACGATGCTCCGTCAGTTAGTTTTGAGACGAGTTCAACAGCAGTAGAACCTAGTGTTGCTCCGTCATATTCTCTTAGCGGAAGTGACTTAGCAAATAATCCCGCTTGGTTGAGTACGAATGCTATGGCAACTAATATTAGAAAGAACTGGCAATATAATGGAGATGGATCAATATCAACTAAGGCATACAAAGGATTCGATCCGTTTACGGGAGTTGATACTAACACTAGAACACCGATTCCACATCCTAACGGTCCTAGTTATCAAACCGGATGGACAACTGATTATGCGGCATTATATCTACCTAGAGCAGGACAATGGTTGTATACTACGCCGTATTATGGGTCTCGCGTTTCGGGAAGGACTTGGTTATTCGGGCAAATTTGGAATCAATCCTTAGGCGCTATTGGTACTTTTAAGGGAGTGGATGAGTCGAAGGATGAGCTGTATACTTACCTACAAAATAAAGAATCAGTTGATAATCTAACTTTGTACAACCATTATACGTATAGGCTGTCTAGTTTTTTAAGTGGTAGCCTTGTAGAGTTATCTCAGAGTGGTTGGATTTCAAGTAACTCAAATCCGATGAATTCTATTTTTAATGACTTGAAGGACGTAGATTATACTATAGATAGTCAAGGAAGTCGAATTCAAGCTGTCAATCCAGTATACGGCGCTCCCACTACACGAGTAGTGAAGAAAAATTCAGGTGGGGCGGTTATATGGGATACTACTATTCCGAGTAATACGTGTTCGTATTACAACGGAGATACCGACGGTGACGGGAACACAATCGGCTGGACTACTGGGTATGGTACTGTAACGCCATTGACATTCAATATGGACGAAAGTCTAGCCGTTGTGGCTTTCCAATGTGGTACTAATACATCGACAATTTATATTTTCAATTCTTTTACAGGAAGTATAGTTGGTACAAAATCTCTATCCCATAGTGTTAGTCCTGGCAATGTGAAAGTCTTAGGTAGCTACTTTGGAAAAATAGCTTTAGCGTACTCGTTCGACCCTTGGCAGACTGACTTCGGATTATTTGTTCTTGATAACAACTTTAACGAGGTATTCCATCACTATGAATCTGGTTACTGGAGTTCAGCATCACTAATACCTACCCATGTAACGAATAATGGATATGTTCTTCAAGGCTATCCTGTGTACGGAGGTAAGACTAGGACATACTTGGATTTAGCCACTCTGACTTATGTGTTTAATAGTTATACCGATAGCACCTTTGGAAATGCCGTGACTGGCACAGCTTTAAGTTCCGACTCTTCATGTTTACAATACGAATGGCACGACCCTCATGGTACCGGAGAGTACGAAGAAGTTTGTGTGAAACCGTGGTCAGCCTATTTTATCTCACCGCCTAAATATGGAGAGAAATTAGACTCCCAGACTCAGCTTTATAATCCAGCAATTACGATCCAGAATTCCAGCATTAATTTTAAGCTTAAAACGACTCAAAACGTGTTTCTACGATCTGGATTTGCATACTTCGTAAGTGACGCTGTTAACATGTACCGAGTATACATCACGGATAAGTTTGTTCAACTTGTAAAGGTAGTAGGAGGCGCTGAAACCGAGATTGGGAGAGCTAACTATTTCTTTTCCGCGAATACGTACTACTCGTTTAAGATAAAGACGGTTGATGGTAATCATATCGTGTATGTCAATGGTATTCCTTTAATTAACGTAAATGACTATACCTTTAGTTCGGGAAGCTTAGGTCCGATGACAGAAGGGGTAGGGGTTTATTTCAAAGATATGGGATATACGGATTTAGGTGCATCGACGGGTACGGGAATTACGAACAAGAATACGGCTATTGTAAGTAGTCCTGTTGTAAATTCGATCTCCTACCAAGACCCGGAGTTAGACCCTAGTATCGAACCTCTAAGTACTTGGAAATACGAACAAATAGCCCACAACTTTTTGAACGCTGGAGATGGGAAATATGGAACTTCTGTGCTACATGGCAACACGTATACTTCGCCAGCTACGAGCTTCGATAAAGTAGGGACCTATAAGATTTCATTTACAGCGAAAGACGATCCACATCCCAATTATCTCTATCCGAGTATGGTATTTAATGCGCAGCGTCTAGCGTCCAATACGTACTCGCGAAATATTATTATCCACCGCAAGCCGGTATCACAGTTCACCGTAAGTCAAGCTGGAGATGGAACGATTGTTTGGAACGATACTTCCTACGATCCTGACCGCTGGTTATCGGCAGGCAACTATTCAACCGAAGCGATAGGCATTAACTATCAGTCCACACGGGGCATATTGGATCGCAAATACTATTACATCACCCCGAGCGGTATAACAGTGAACGGCCAGTTGACACGACCAACGGAATCTGGGGTATACACGGTAGGACTCGCAGTTATGGATGAATACCGCGCTTGGTCAGACTTTGTGACGCAGGATATTGGCTCCACCATTGTGACGCCTCCAAACGCGCCACCTGTGGCTACGCTAACGTATCCAACCGGAACACAGGCAGCACCAACCATCGTCACGATGCAAAACCCGACGATAACCTGGAACCAATCGGACGTCAACGGAGACGTGATTCAGAAATATGAAGTACAGCTGATCAACGAAGGCGGAACAGTCGTTTCCACATCCGGACAAGCCGCGCAGTGGAATAATGTGACCGCTTGGACGTCATCCGGTCTATCCTTCGGAAGCAAGTATAAGGCCCGTGTTCGCGTCCACGATGGGTATCAATGGTCGCCATGGTCCAACGAGCAATGGTTGTATGTGAACTCACCACCTGTTGCAGCATGGATCACGCCGAATACGAGCACATTCGTCAGCCCGTATTTGTACGGCACAACAAGACCAACCTTCAAATGGAGTCAAACCGATAGCGATGTTAACACGGTCTTTACGGCATACTGGATTCACGTCTACAACGAGTCTGGCGGACTGGTGTACGACTCCGGCAGCAGGGGGCAGAATACCCGGTTGAATGAGCAAAGCTTTACAATGCCATCCGACCTACCGGGCAACCGTAAATACCGACTAACGGTGGAAGTGAGTGACGGATACGCTTGGTCCACTCCGGTCTCGTCCACCTTTGTGATCAACCAGAAGCCAGTCGCAACGCTTCTCGACATACCGCCGTCTAGTGAGCTGCGACCGACGATCAAGTGGAACCAGACCGATCCTGATCCGGGAACAACGTTCACGACCTATCAAATATGGCTGGAAGACGATACGAATGTGGTGATCTGGACGTCAACTGAAACGTCACAGAATACGACAAGCGCAACCAACCAGCTGAAGCTGCCATTTGATCTTGGCGAGAACAAAACGTACAAAGCGTATATGATCGTCAAAGATGAGCGCGAGTATTCGCTGCAGTCCAATACGATCTTTATCCAGACGATCATCAACCATAAGCCCGTGATCGCAACCTTATACCCAAGCGGTGATCAGGCCGATCCGACCATCGTCACGACGATGCAGCCCACGCTGATCTTCGAACAAACCGATGACAGCGGGACCACATTTACAGGACTACGGGTGATGGGCTACAACGAATCAGGCGCTATCGTACTGGATACCGGGGATCGGGTGCAGAACACCAGGGAATCCGGGGTGACGTTACCCTTGACCACGGCGCTGCCGATCGGAACCAAGATCAAGATTGTAGCCAAGACCAAGGATGAGAGCGAATGGTCGGACTGGTCAGCCGAGAAATGGATCTATGTGAACACGCCACCTGCAGCCGCGGTCACGAACCCGAATGGCACGCAGGCCGCGCCGACGATCGTCAACACGGATATGCCGCTCATCACATTCAGCCAGAGTGACGCAGATCCAGGCACGATTTACTCGCACTTCCGGGTTCAAATCTTGGACGAGCTGAACACCCTGATCGCAGATTCCGGTGAAATCGTACAAAACACCACTGCGACGACCAATCAATGGTTTACGAACGCGGCGCTGCCGGCGAATAAGAAGCTCAAGGTTCGCGTTCAGGTTAAAGACGGATACTCTTGGTCGAACTGGTCGGCGTACACGTGGCTGTTCTTCAACACGCCACCTGCAGCCACAGTCTATGATCCGGGCGGCAACCAGCTGGTCCCGACGATTATCGTCAACAACTTGCGGCCGAGGATACGTTGGTATCAAACCGATGCCGACCCTGGGACCCTATTCAAGGCATACGAGGTAGAAATCTACACGACCAGCGGGATCGCCTTAACATCGGGGCAGCAAGCGCAGAACACGGTTGCAACGTCCCAAGAATGGACGCCAGGAACAAATCTTGCTTATAACACGGATTATAAAGTCCGGACCCGCGTGTCGGACGGGTACACTTGGTCAGATTGGTCGGATTATCAATGGTTCCGTCTGAAGCCGAATACTAGACCGACAGCAGAAGTCACATATCCATCCGGCACACAGGCCACCCCAACGATATTCCTTGTTGACCAACCGACCATCGTGTGGGATCAGCACGACGACGACTATGGCACCAGCTTCAAATGGTTTCATATTCGGATCGTAAGCGAGGACAATGTGCTAGTGTATGATTTCGGTGTGCAACCGCAGGATACGCAAGAGACAGTAAACACGTGGAAGGTGACGCAGAATCTCGATCGCGGTAAGAAACTGAAGGTGCAAGTGCGTGTGAGTGATGGAATTGATTGGTCCGACTGGAGCACCGTCAAGTGGATGCTGGGCAACCGTCCACCCTTGGCAGCCTTCGATTGGTCGCCGAAGCCCGTCTGGGAGGGTGATGTCGTGACGCTGCTCAATCAATCCTCCGACCCGGATGGAGACGCCCTGACATATGCCTGGGAAGTCCGCAATCCGGACGGCTCGGTCTTATTCACGAGCAGTGCCATACAGCCCACACAGCGATTCGTATTGCTGGGAACCTATTCCGTGAAGCTGACTGTATCTGACGCCGTGGATTCGCGGTCCGTAACGGGGGCGATCCAAGTGGGGGAGCTTACGATTCAAGCTATGGTCGATCATACCCCACAATGGCTGGAGTTTCACATGGAGCGGGGACACAATACGACAATCATACCGCTTGACTTCTACTCAGGGGAACGGTTCCAGCTTACAGTAACGACATCGCCCACGTCAGTCGATCGAGTTACAGCAACGCTGAGCACAACAGGGTTGGACGGGAATGATTTGGATGTGGCTGCGGGTTTGCAGAGACAAGGGACGACGTGGACATTTACCGGCGAGCTGTTCGATTCCAGGTTTCTGTCCCTGACGGAAGGCTTGCCTGAAGGGGTGCTGCCGATCCATTTCGAGGTACGTTATGCGAACGGCGTGGTGAAAACAAAGGAAGTACCGGTTCGAATTATTGGCAACGTACAGGAGCTCGTCACCGTGCATCGGCAGCAGTGAAGAACATAGAAGAAGCTGTCGAAATTTGTGATTTACATTATAAAACAAATATGATATATTGTACCTGTAATTACATATCGTTGTTTGCGAAGGACGCAAACTTTTGGGCAATTAAGCCCTTAAGTATTGCGTCCTATTTTGTTTTTTCAATATCCCAATGGGGAGGTGAGAGGCGTTGAATCGAAAGCGAAGCCTGCTGATCAGCCTGACCGCGGCACTTCTGGCAGGAGCGCTAGTGTACGGCGTATATGTGCTTCAGTTGAAGCAGGTGGAGCTACAGCAGACGGTCAGTGTGATCGTACCGAGGAAGTTCATACCTTCCGGAACGATGATTACGGCTGACATGGTCGAGCGCGTACCGATTGTGGCCGGGGCATTTCTAGAGAATATGGCGACGGATCCGTCCGACATAATCGGTGCGGAAGCGGCTGTTCCACTGGGGACCCGCGAGCCTATCCTATTATGGAAGGTGGATCGGTTCCATCTGCTCCCCAGTCGGACGCAATCGACCTTTCAAATTCCGAAGGACTACATCTTGTCTTTGTCCAACGGTATTCGGGCCGGCGATCAGGTTGAAATCTACATCTCCGGAAGCGAGGGGGAATCACGCAAGCTGTTCGAGCATGAGGTGATGGTAGCATCCGTGAAGTCTTCCTCCAATGTGGAGGTAGACAATCCGAAAAACCCAAACTTGCTGTCCAAGATCAATTCCGATACGGAGCAAATGTATGCTTCCCGTCGGGAGGCGAACGGGACCATCGATCAAATCAATCTGAATCTGACCGGGGAGGAATGGCTCGCTATTGATCGGATGTGCAAGACGAAGAAGACGAAGCTGGTTATCGCGCTGACCTCATCTTCGATGAAAGGGGATGATGCCCGTTCCAGCCCATAACCGCATTATGAAGGAGGAGGTGCAGATCAGCATGCTCGCATTATTGTCCACGGACGAGGACTTGAATCACCGATGGCTGTCCCACAGGAAAGGAGGGGATGATCGATTCTGCGCTTTCACAGAGCCGCATGAACTGTTGACGGCAATCGAGCGTCGCACATTCCGGCATGTGGTGCTGTCAGACCGTTATTTCGACTATGGAGCGTTCTGCGATTTTACCGAGCAATTGCTGGAACGGCAACCTGACATCCAGATCTCGATCATGCTGAGCGATCATCACGACCGGGTACTGAATGAACGATGGATGAAGACCTGTCATGCCAACGGGTACTTCTGGGTGTCCCCGCACCGTACGAGGGAGATGATCACCCAACAGCTCATCGAGCATGTATGTGGCTTCCCTCCAGCTACAAGTGGGAACGGGTCTAAGATGATGGTGTTTATCGGATCGACACCGAATATCGGGACAACCCTCATTTCCTTCGGAACAGCGGTGCAGCTTGCTAATCAGACCCCGTATCGGATTGGCTATATATGCCTGAATCTGAAGAGCTCCAAGCTGCATCGTTATCTGGGCCGCGAGCGGCCGACGACGACGTTGGACCACTTGCGGGCAGAGCTTCGATCGCTCAGTCTCACTCGGGAGAGGCTGCTGCAGGCGTGCGAGCCAGTATCTGGTGTTGGCAGCTTGCAAGTGCTGTTCGGCAACATGCTGCGTGAACAAGCGGAATATTTCACACCAGAAGACATCGGTCATTTGCTGAAAACCGCCCGTTCGGCCTTCGATATCTGTATCGTAGAGGCTAACGCTTATTGGGATAATGCAGGAACGTTAGGGGCCGTACTCGAAGCAGATGGCAAATATATCGTCACGACGAAGGAATTAGCGCATTTTCAAGAGGACACGAACCGCTGGCTGCACAATCTGAGTCAAGCGTTCGGACTTTCCACTGCAGCGTTCGACCTGATCGTGACACAATCTGAGAAGCAGGGGGGTGCGGGGCAGTTAAGCTTGAAGGACATTCGCAGAGAAACCGGGCTGCAACTGATCGGGGAAATTCATCGTTACCATGCGGTGGCCGAATGCATGAATCAAGGCAGGCTGCTAGAGTTGTTTCAAGGACGCCACTCGATAGGGAAGGAGCTACAGTTCATCACAGACGGCATGATTCGTTATCATCAGTTGGAGCGCATTCCGATTGAGACCGAACCTACAGGCTTCCGACGTGTATGGTCCAATATTCGACTTCTTAGTGGTAAAGGGAGGTCGACGACGAAGTGGGAAGCATAGGTGGAAGGATGCAAGAAAAGCGGTTTTCCTTGTTGTCGTTAGCGGGTGATAACAATCGTCGGATGATGACGCAACCGGAGATGGCAACAAGCGAGGCAACAGGAGGGGAGGACACAAACCGTAATCAGGAAGGGGCAGAGCGAGAGCAAACCGAATTCGAGCAATGCGTAGATGAAATCCGAAATATACTCGTTGCCTCGAAGGGAAGGACGGATGAGGAGAAGCAGCAATACAGCGAGGCGCTGAACAGGGCTGTACTCGGATACGAACAGGAGCGAGGGCAGTTCCTCGCAATTGTCAATGATCAGTTGGCTAAACGCAGGATGAATCATATTCATCCGCCAGGACGCATGTATGCGAATCTCGCGGAAGCTGTGTTCGCGGAGGTGATCGGACTTAACATTCTCGAGCTCGTGATGAAGAATCGGGAAGGTCTTGAGGAAATCCAGGTCGTAGGGAGGGATATATACGAGGTCAGGAACGGCCAGGCTTCTCCATCGCCCTATAAGTTCCATTCGATCCGCAATGTCGAACGCATCCAGCAGAATTTGGTGCTATTCAATAATGAAGTGATCAATCCGCGTAAACGATGGGCGGAAGTGTCCCTGAAGGATGGATCGCGGGTGACGTTGACCGGGTTCGGGTTTACGGCTGAACCGACGTTGACCATTCGATTTTACACGATGAAGTATTTCAACTTGCACACCTTATGTCATGCCGACTATGGGACGATGAACGACCTTATGCGGCGTATCGTGCAGGTCATCTTGAGCAGTTGCTTCAACATGGTCGTGACCGGGCCGACGAACTCCGGGAAGACGAATCTGATCAAAGCTCTCATTGCCGAGCTTCCCGATAACGAACGGTTGATTACAATCGAATCGCGATATGAGCTTATGTTGAAGCGAGACTTCCCCAGCAAAAATATTATCGAGTATGAAGTTGATGAGGAGGACCGGCTTCATGCTGGCAGTCAAGCCTTCAAGTTGGCACTGCGGCAATCGCCCAAACGAATATGTCATGCCGAGATACGCGACGACGATGCCAATCTGTATGTACGAGCTTGCACCAGGGGACATGAGGGCAGCATTACCTCGGTTCACGTCAACGCACTTGAAGATGTGCCGGACGCGATTACCGATATGTGCATGTTGGATGGGAGGGGGATGAATCCGGATCGACTAACGAAGCGGATCACACAATATGTGACGCAGATCGGGTTCGAGATGGGTGTTGTAGAAGGTCGCCGCAAGCTGCTTCGGATCGGGGAATTCACATACGAGAACGATGCAGTCCGTGTTCGGGACATTGTACGTTACGATTATGCAGCGAGGGAATGGATGTATCCAGATAAGCTGTCGCGAAGGGCTGCGGCACGGATGAACAGGCTGGACTCGGATGGGTACATGGAGTTGCTGAAGCTGGAGCGAGTAGAGCCTTGTTGACGGGGTTGAATATACAGTCCGACTCCTTCCTGCTGCATGTGATTCAGGTTATCATTCTGCTGCTGCTGTTCCTGCTCCTCTACTTGTCCGTTCGCCTTCTGCTGCAGGCTGTCTTGAAACGGTCGACCGCCCGCTATCGGTTAGCATACATCCATGAGCAGACACTTTCCAGCCGCTTGTCACGTTATATGTCCCGGTACAACGCGTTACATCGGCATTTGACGGATCTGCTGGAATCGCTCCGTTATCGAATGTCGATCGGAATGTTCCTTTATATGACGGTATTGCTGACTTTGGCTGGAGCGGTTGCAGGTGCGTTTCTATTCGGAACGTTGAAAGGCATGGGCGCGATGACAGTTCTGCTCGGCACGATGCCCTATGTAACCTTGAGGATGCGATTGCTCGGTCTTCAGATGAAAGCGAGACTGGATTTTCTCCCCGCTGTAGAACTGTTCTACCAATACTACCTCGTGTCAGGACAACGGAATATTAGAACGGCACTGCGTATTTCACTTGAAGAAAATCGGATGCTGTATCCGATGAAAGCTGTCTTCGAGCAGCTCCACCACCATCTGACGACGAATCGTAATATTGATGACAGTCTGAGGGTGTTTACTGTAACGCTAGGGCATGTATGGGCCGTATATTTTGCCAATATTATGCGGGTCGGCCTTACCGAAGGGAATGAGATCGGGGATAGCCTGAAGGAGCTTATCGTGGATATGAGGCGCGCGCAGCGGTCAGATCAGGCGGAACGGAATCGTCTGTTGGAAATCCGTGTGGCGAATTTTTCTTCCATCGCTTTCCTTGTGTTGTTTCTTGGTGTTAATTTTAAGCTGAACTTCACAAATGCCTGGCACTACTACGTGGACGATCCGGCAGGACGCAGTATGGTGCTGGACGGGGCTATGCTGATCTTCGGTTCTATCTTGATGGGTATCTTTTTATCGATTCGTCGCATGTAACGTACATACAATTCGGGAGGGATGGAAGCGTGGAAATAGCGGTACTGGAATGGTACTGGCTGGACAAGGTTTGTTTCGCGGCGCTGTTTGTCATGGTCTTTATAGGTATTTATTATTCGCTCTTAGTTTGGCCGCGCAGACGAGGCCGTTGGCCGATTCTAACATGGAACCAGTGGATGAAACGCAAGCAATATCCGGCTCCATGGCTCCGAGTGTTGGGTATCCGAACGGATGCACCCTCCTATGAGCACAAAAAACAACTGCTTGCCCGTAGTGGCTTCCAGATCGATCCAACCGGATACGAAATCATTCGGCGGTTGCTACTGTCCTTAGCTTCAATGGGTCTGGGGCTTGGACTAGTTGCCTGGCGTTTGCCAGTGTTGACGAACTGGATACAGCCCATGTACATAGTGCTCATCTGTAGCATCTTGCTAGTCTTGCTGGGGGCGGATCACGTGATGTTGGAGTCTATCGGGAAACGGCGGGCACAGTTGATCATGAAAGAAATCTATGTGCTCAGCAACCAGCTACTTTACTATAACGGCTCTCGCCAAAGCTTGCATCACAAGCTCTCGCGGTGCATCCCTTTTACTCAAATTATCCGAAGTGAGCTGCAACTGCTGTTGAACGAATGGTATGCCGGAGCCGAACAGTCGATTCGTAGGTTCAAAGAGCGCCTTGGTACCGATGAGGCATACACCTTCGCGGAGACGATCAATTCAATCCGGTTGTATGAAAATGACAGTTATTATGAATTGCTGCGTCAGCGTATCCAGGACTATAAGGAGAAGCTGGAGCTAGCTAAGGACAGTCGCAAGGAGACGACATCCTATGTCTTGTTCGTTATTGCGGGACTGCCCATCTTGAATACATTTCGCATTTTCATTTACCCGTGGGTGATGGAGGGGCAGAAGCTGTTCCAAACGCTGCAGTAGCTTATATCATATGGAAGGAAGGATGAGGTCGAATGAGAAATATTTTGGTAACGGTCATGATGTTGATTGTGGTGGCACTGCTGTTCACAACGATCATTAACGACAACAACGTCGGTATGCGCAAAAACATTCAGACTCATGGAACGTCCGCAAACACGAATATTACGGGCTTGATTCCATAAATGTTGGGACAGACCAATGAAGCAGCTATTGATAACCTGCTTGCTGCTGATCGTAATGGTCGTGCTCTATAACGGGACGATTGGCGGCGGGAATGGGACGAAATCCGTCGTTCGTGATGGAGGCAACACAGTCGGTTCCCGCATCCAATCGATCGATCCGTAATTAACCCGGGGAGGTAGGCGATGAAGCAAATTCTGGTGTTTGTGCTGTTCGCAGGGATGCTGTGCTGGTTTATGTTCTCGCCAACTTACAAGCATGTGCTGATGATCCGGAACGCCGTGTTGCAACAAGAGGTTGACCTGATGCTGGAGATCGGAGCGAACGGGTCGCACGGGTATATTGATAATGCAGCGATCGCTGCATCGAAGGCGCGACTGCAGCAAGTCGGGTTCAATACCACACTTCTTATGTATGAGGTTGTTACGACAAGTGGAGCGGATGGAATGAACCCTACCGTTCCCGTGCTAAGAGGCGTTGGTTTGAGTCTGCGAATCAGCTATCCCTACGAGAGGTTGCTAGAGATCGATCGTCTGATCGGTGTATCGCCGCCTCCTGCTGGGACTAGAATGGCTGCTGCGGGTATGAAGATGAGTGAGTTCGTGCCATGATAACGTGGCGATACCGAGGCTCAGACACTTAGCAGGATGTCAGTGTGCTTCAGATTACGTAAGAGTGGCGTTCGGAATAACGACTGTAGGATTGGAAATGATCGATGTATAAATTTGTTCTGTTCCTCTTGCTGTTCTCCTTCCTCACCTTCCTCTATGCGCTACAGACTGATGAGCAAAGGGCGATGCAGGCCTTGTTCGAAGGAAAACGCGCTGTTAATCGTGCCGCCCATGCGGCTGCCCAGCAAGTGGACACCTTGTTGCTGGCGGGAGGGACCGTTCGCATCGATCCCCTCCGTTCACAAGCGGTCGCCATGGACTATTTGCGCAGCAACCTAAGGCTGGATGCGGACAATAAGCCGGTGACCGGTAGCTTTTGGCGAGCGAAGATAGAAGTGGCGGTGTTCGAAATCGTTAACGATTCAGCTGTGTTTCCATATACGTATACGAACGCTACGTTCGGCTACTCCGTCACCTTGGACCGCCCCGGCGTCATTCTGATTATTCGGCTGGAGTATCCCCGTCTATACCGAGTAATAAGCCCCATTGAGTGGACGATCAAGGGGGCTGCGGAGTTAGTGTATTAGTGATTGCTGGAGCGAAGTCGAAGCAGGAGTTGAAGCCGAAGCTGGAGTCGAATCCGGAACCGAAGTCGGAGCCAATGCCAAAGCCAAAGCCAAAGCCAAAGCTGGTCTGCGGGATGGGACTGGAGGATTGCGCAAGTAGTTCGTCCAGCGGACTTTACTCGCGATTGTGCATCAGGCTCCACTCGCGTCCCGGCTGTTCAACGCGGAATGTCTCGATATTGCCGACATCTTGCAGCATCACGTAACATGTGCAGCCGTCCGGACCGCCGAACGTCACATTGCTGCAGCTTAAGCCGTGCAGTGGAATTTCACGCAACACTTCCCCCGACGGAGCTACTTTCGCGATGACGCCTTTCCCATGGCGGGTCACATACAAGTTGCCATCTACGTCGCAGCGCATCCCGTCCATGCCGTAATCCTCGAATGCGATGAGCAGCCGTTTGTTGCTGATTGTCTTGTCTGGCGACAAGTCGTAGGTCCAGATGTTGCGTTGGAGTGACTCATTGACGTACAGCGTCTTATTGTCCGGGCTCACTTCAATCCCGTTCGTCGTGCCCATCCCGGCTTCGAGCAATGTGACCTGACCGTCTGTCCCGATTCGCCATAGCTGACCTGATCCTTCGGTCCAGTTCGGATCGCTGGCGAATATAACATCGTCATCGGTAATGGCGATGTCGTTCGGTTGGTTCATCCGGGGCTCGTGAGCATACACGGTAGTCGTCTTGTTCGTCATGTCTACTTTGAGAATGTTATGACCGGTGTAGTCGGCTATGAGCATCTCGCCCGCCCGGTTGAAGCGAATCCCGTTGCCGGTACTGCCAGCCGGGAGCTCGATGAATACACTGCATTCGCCTTCCGGGGTGACCCGGCCGATCGTATGCTTCCGCTCGTAATTAACGGCATATACGATGCCGTCGCGATCACAGGCCGGCCCTTCGATGCCGGAGGTGAATCCACCCGCTGGCGTAAGCACTTGACTCTTATACTGGGTTTGTGACAAGGAGAACACATCCTTCTCTGCATGGATTGGTTTCTTTGTAATATTCGGGTTATAATCCTCGTTTCCTGCTGAGCGTGCATCCAGTGTATAATGGAAGCAACTAACCAGCTTGTCAGGAGGGGAGCTCTACCAATGGGAATACCGACCGTGAACGAAGGTCCGTTGCGTCGGCAACGACTTCAGCATAGATTGCGTCAGCAAGGCATTGACGGGATGGTGATCACGCAGAACGTCGATTTGTACTACTTCACCGGGTCGATGCAGACCGGTTATCTGTTCGTGCCGGCGGAAGGCGAAGCCGTCTATTTCGTCCGCCGCAGCTTGGTCCGCGCCGAGCAGGAAGCGGACGTGACCGTGCGCGAGCTCGGCTCGCTGCGGTCATTCGTGACGGGGCTCGCGGCTGTGAGCCCCGAGCTGTTCGGCAGCGGCCGCGCGAGCGATGCGCCGCCAGTCGTGCTGGCAGCCGAGTTCGACGTGCTGCCGGTGCAGCAGTTCCAGCGGCTCGAGGCCGCCGTGCCGTCCGCCCGCTGGGTGGACGGCTCCATGCTCGTCCGCGAGACGCGCATGATCAAGTCGCCTCGCGAACTCGAGGCGATTCGCACGGCGGCGCGGGTGACCGACGCCGCATTCGAGCATGCCCTGACGCGGCTTACGCCGGGCATGACCGAGCTCGAGCTGATGACCGCGATCGAATCGGCGATTCGGTTGAGCGGCCATATGGGGCTCATGCGGGTGCGCGGCTACAACCAGGAGATCATCACCGGAATGGTCGGTGCCGGGGATGCGGCCGCGCAGCCGACGTACTTCGACGGCCCGGCGGGAGGGCTCGGGCTCGGCCCAGCCAGCCCGCAGAGCGCCAGTCGGCGGCCGATCGGCGCCGGCGAGCCGATCCTGATCGACATTGGCTGCTGCATAGACGGCTACGTCATTGATCAGACGCGTACCGCGGTGATCGGGGACTTGCCGGAAGACATGCAGCGGGCTTACGCGATCAGTGAAGAAGTGCTGCGCAGCACCGAGGCGATGCTGCGGCCCGGTACGATCAGCGAGGAGCTGTACAGCGGCGCTCTCGACCAAGTGAAGCAAGCCGGCCTCAGCGAGCACTTCATGGGCTTCGGCCGCGATCAGGTGAAATTTCTCGGCCATGGCATTGGCCTCGAAATTGACGAGCTGCCCGTCTTGGCACGCGGCTTCCTTACGCCGCTTGAGCCGGGAATGGTTATCGCCATTGAACCGAAGTTCACGTTTCCCGGGCGCGGGGTCGTAGGGATCGAGAACTCGTACGCCATTACCGAGACCGGGTATGAGAAACTGAGCATTACACGCGAGGGACTCATACGGGTGTAGGAGTTGTAGCATATCGGACTGTAGGAGGCTGTCGATTAACTGTTGATAGAGGCTAAGACGGCCGTTCCGAGTGAAAAAGGACCCTTCTGCTCAGACATCTTGTTTGAACCTCCTTGATTGTATAAGGGATTCAGCGGTGGGAGGTTCAAGCCAAAACTCGCCAGGGTCCTCTTTTTCACTCTCCACTCCTCTTGTCCACAGTTAATCGACAGCCTCTGTAGATCCTTTATTTCCGTCTTGAAGTGCCCATTTGGAGGTTTTACGGTCAGAGGTTCCGCTATTCCACGAATTGCAGTCGATTTCTGCGGATTCACTGGCAATAGCGGATCGTATGTCCGCAAGCGAGTGAAAAATATCGTTCTGGAAGCATATAGCGGATCGTGTGTCCGTTTACGTGAAAACGATCTAATGATAACGACAATCGTGCTGGGCAGGTCCGAATTCTCTGTTGTGCAATGATAACGATCCATTACCTGGCTGATGCAGTCAGGTTTTTCTCGTTCCTCGAAAACATTTCTTTGGAGAATGAACTTTTCACCAAGTTCAAACGTATTATGGGCAACCTTACGATAAGAGAGTGAGAGAAAGGAGCGAGACGCGTACACGTGACCAAGGGAAGTGGAGTTCAGATGAGCTTAGAGGAACAGCAACTCATTAGATTGGCCCAGCGCGGTGATTCGAAGGCGCTCGCTCTATTGCTCAGGCAGCACTATGCCTTCTTATATAAGTATTTGTTGAAAATTACGCTGCATCCCCAAACGGCTGAAGATTTGACCCAGGAGTCGATGTTGAGATGTGTGGAGAAAATTCGCTTGTACAACGGGAAATCCAAGTTCTCCTCCTGGCTCATCACGATTGCCACGAATTTGTATATGGATCAGCTTCGTCGCTTGAAGCGGGAAAGGGACTGGAAGGAGCAGGAAGAAGCGGACACCCGCAAGCTGCGGTGGCAGTCTCAGCATGCAACGGATGGTTGGTCCGACATTATGGAAGCGTTCGGGGAGCTGACTCAGGAAATGCGCGTTCCGATTATATTGAAGCATATATACGGTTACGCCTATGAAGAAATTGCTCAAATGCTGGACATACCGCTTGGTACCGTGAAATCACGAATTCATAACGGACTGCGTCAATTGAGGAAGGAGATGACTGATGATGAAGGATAAAGCAGGAGATAAACGGACTACGGAACATCTGACAGAGCAACAGTGGACAGAGCAGTTCCAGATGGAGATGAACAAGCTAGATGACGAAGACTACTACCCTGTGCCGTTGCCGGATCTGCACTCGCTTGAACACTGGGTTGTGCAGCAGAAGCAACAGCTGCGGAGGAAGTTAGCCCGGGATTTGTTGCTGTTCTGGTTATCCGCATTGATCATCCTCGGTAGTCTCGTCTCGGTTGCCTATAAGGAGCTCATGCTGGTTGTGTGGCTGCAAATTCCTATACTCCTCGTTGCACTAGCAGGCTTCTACGGCAGTCAGGCGAAGCGGAAGCGAAAGAGGGTGCACAAGGTATGAACCAAACGGTTGGGGGTGTTCCCGTCTGGTTGTTGACGATTCTGGTCATCGTCTTGTTTCTTCAAGGCACCTGGCTCTTCACGGATGCACGCAAGAGGCAGGCAGCCCCGTGGTTCTGGGGGATATGGGGGCTGATCCAGTTCCCTATGCCGCTTCTCCTTTATTGGTTGTTCGTCCGAAGTGACTGGCGGAATCATTCCAAAGACCATTCAATAGAAGAGGAAGAAAAGGAGGACGATAACCATGCCTGACTGGATGGATCAAATCAACTGGGCCATCATCGCTCCGCTTATTGTCATCACATTGCTGCTCATCGCGATTGCCTTGACGGACTGTATCCGTGCGGAGCGAACGAATGGGCCGAAGTGGCTGTGGGTGTTAATCATTATTTTTGTTAATCTGATTGGGCCAGTAATGTACTTCGTATTCGGAAGGAGCCGAGACCGATAATGCTGCTATCTGTAAAAGACTTAACCAAACGATTCAATGCCACGACTGCGGTGAACGGGATCAACTTCGATATACAACAAGGGCGCTGCATTGCGCTGCTCGGTCCGAACGGGGCAGGGAAGACGACTACGCTCAGCATGCTCGCAGGCTTGCTCGCCCCGACAAGCGGGACGATCCAATTCGCTGCCGGTGCCCCGCATGATATAAGGGAATGGATCGGATTTCTGCCGCAGCACCCCACCTTCTTCAACTGGATGAGCGGCCGCGAATTTCTCGAATTCTCGGGTCGACTCGCGCATCTGTCGAAACGGGTTGCCCGCGAACGAGCAGCCGAACTGCTAGAAACTGTGGGCTTAGCTAAAGCAGCCAAACGTTCCATCGGTGGCTACTCCGGTGGCATGAAGCAGAGACTTGGCATCGCTCAAGCGCTCATCCATCGACCGAAGCTGCTCATGCTGGATGAGCCGGTATCCGCGCTGGATCCAATCGGCCGCAGAGAAGTGCTCGAACTGCTTCGCAGCATGAAGGGGGAGACGACGATGCTCTTCTCCACCCATGTGCTGCATGATGCAGACGAGATTAGCGATGATGTGATCTTAATGAACCAAGGGCAAGTTGCCGTATCCGGCGATCTGAGCAGTGTGCGGAATCAATACCGCCGACCGGTTATTCGAATACAGAGCGAGCAACCGCTAGATCCTTGGGTTGGCGAATGGGACAAGCAGCCTTTTATCGAGAACATCATCTGGCAGCATACCGGGAGTATGGATCTGATCATCGCAGGTTCCAGTATGGATCTGGCACGAACGTTCATATGCCGAGAAATTGCCGAGCGCAGCATTCCGGTTCAAGGACTCGAGTTCGGGCAATCGACACTCGAAGATTTGTTCATGCAAGTAGTAGGGGGAGTAGGGGGTGACTTGAACCAATGATGATGTTGCAGCAGTGGTTCGTGTTGTATCGCAAGGAACTGTTGGAGATGTGGCGCAGTTACAAATGGATATGGGTGCCGCTCGTATTTGTCCTGCTGGGAGCCACTCAACCGATTGCCACGTATTACATGCCAGATATTTTACAAGCTTCAGGAGGGCTGCCAGCAGGAACGGTTATCGACATTCCGAAGCCAAGCGGCGTGGAGATGATGGCGAAGACATTGTCGCAATTCAGCACGATTGGAGTGCTCATACTGGTGTTGGCCTTCATGGGAATCGTATCAGGCGAACGGAATAGCGGCGTTGTGCATATGGTTATGATGAAGCCAGTCCCCCATCGTACCTACTTAATGGCGAAGTGGGCGGGAATGGTTACGTTGACTGGTGTGTCATTAGGGGGTGGGACACTAGCCGGCTGGTACTACACGAAAGTATTGATCGGGGACGCGGCATTAACAACAGTCATCGGGAGTATGCTGTTGTATGGGTTGTGGCTCACATTCTTGCTAACCGTTACCCTCCTGTTAAGTACACTGCTGCGTAGCGGCGGAGGCACGGCATTTCTCACCTTAGGCTGCGTATTCCTGCTGTCCATCGTGACTAGTATGCTGAGTAATTGGATGCGATGGAGTCCGGCCGCGCTAATCGATCATGCCAATGCGGTGTTGCTGCACGGCGCGGTGTCCCAGCAATTTTTCCTCTGTCTTGGCGTTTCCGTTGTGCTGATCTTGCTTCTATTAGAAGGGGCGGTCTATGCGTTTCGTTCCAGAAGCACCTCATTCTGACCATTCTCAACTTCTTTGTTGCTTGGAGCCCTTCCTTCGATTGGACACCCGATCATTTTTCTAGTAGGATATATAGCATATATCGCTAGGTTCATCTCTGTCGTTCATAGGGATCCAAGTAGCAATATTAAGTTTTGGTAAAAAGGTTTGCAGCCAGCATACCTTGATTTGGGAGGAACCGACATGTTTCGTCTGGGACAGAGAGTTGTTTTTGTAGGGGATAGTTTCGAACTTCATTTTCCTATCGGAGAATCCGGATATATTATGGCGTACGATCGCAATGCGGACAATGTATTCGATTACGTCGTCCGTGTGCCTAAGCTGAACAAGCATTTTTTCGTACCAGCTGCCGATCTCGAGCTTGAAGAAGTATTGCTGCAGCAAGAGGCCGAACAGGTTGAACGGGAAGCACTCATCGACTACGCCTTGGCCACGAAGAACGAAGAGCTATTCAAGTGGATCATGTCAGGAGATGCCTTGGAGCCGACAACGGAGGCGGATAAGGAAGTACAGAGCCAGGAAGACTTTATCAAGCAGATTAATTTGAAAGCCTGGATTTAACAAGGTGCCGTCAGGGCATCTTTTTTTGTCCGCAGAAATTGGGGGAGGGGGCTCTGGACTTTAATTGACACACCCTTGAAAAATACGCTATGATGATTAGCATCAAACCTTGTCGGGAGGCTTTTACAGGAAATGAAAGAATCGCAGAATAAAATATTGGACTGCACGATTCGCGATGGCGGATTAGTGAACAATTGGGACTTTAGCGTCGATTTCGTTCGGGATTTATACTATTCACTGAACGCTGCCGGCGTCGATTATATGGAAATCGGGTATAAAAACTCGCCAAAATTGCTCAAGGGTGCCGAAGCGGGGCCATGGCGTTTCTTGGACGAAGCATTTTTACGAGAAGTGATCCCGCAAAAGGGTAACACGAAGTTGTCCGCACTAGTTGACATCGGTCGTGTGGATGAGAGCGATATATTGCCAAGAACCGAAAGCATGCTGGATATGATCCGCGTGGCGACATATATCAAGGAATTGGACAAGGCGCTGGATCTGATCAACCTGTTCCACTCCAGAGGATACGAAACTTCCCTGAACATTATGGCGCTGTCCCATGTCATGGAGCATGAGCTGCTTGAAGCGTTCAAGGAGATTGAGTCGAGCCCAGTAGACGTGGTCTACATCGTAGATTCCTACGGTAGCCTGGATCACAAGGACTACAAGCATCTGGTTGAGAAGTTCAAGAAGTACTTGCCTAGCAAGACATTGGGCATTCATGCGCACAACAACATGCAGCTTGCTTTCTCCAATACGATTACGGCTGCTGATCTGGGCGTTAAATTCCTCGATTCCTCCGTATACGGTATGGGCCGTGCGGCTGGTAATTGCAACACCGAGCTCTTGGTCGGCTACCTGAAGAATACGAAGTACGAAATTCGTCCAATTCTCGAAGTCATCGAGCGCCGCATGATTCCATTGCGTGAGAAAGTGGAGTGGGGATACATTATCCCTTACATGATCGCAGGTATGTTGAACGAGCACCCTCGTGTGGCAATGGCCGTCCGCAATACCGAAGACAAGGACAAATACGCGCAATTTTATGACAAGCTTACTTCCGCGGAAGTAGCTACTGGAGAGTAACACCCATAGCATAAGCTGCAAGCCTCAGTGGGATCGTCAAGATTCCATTGGGGCTTTTTGACATTATAGAAAGTATAAGTTTTTGGAGTGGAACCGAACTAGCCGAATATATGGGGTTCAGTCGCGATTCGGGAAGTGGTACATGTAGGGGCAGTGAAACGATTATTGTGGAATTCATTCTTACGAATCCTGCAAAAGTACATGATTTTTGATCCGTTTGCATCCGAAATTTCAACAACGGTCGGAATCTCCTCCCATACCCTCACCACGCACCAAACAGAACTCAACCACCAAGGTCTAGGCCGTAGGCCGGGTTTTCTCTCGCTTTTCCGAACAAGTAACGGGGCAAGCAAGGATGATTATAGATGAAATTCCCGTTGACAGCGCCAACAGCCCCCAGTATACTCTTGGAAATATGAGGAACAACAGGAGGGCGCATACATATGGCGATTATCGAAGCAACCGCATTAAGCAAGACGTTCAAGCAAGCGATCAAAGCCCCCGGCATCAAGGGGGCTTTGAAGCATCTATTCACGCAGGAGTATAAGGAGAAGCGAGCGGTGGACAGCATTCGACTCACCATTGAGGAAGGGGAGTCGGTCGCTTACGTGGGACCGAACGGAGCGGGCAAGTCCACGACGATCAAGATGTTATCGGGAATTCTGGTGCCCACGTCCGGTTCGGTAACTGTGAACGGCATCGTCCCTTATACCGACCGGATTCGCAATGCGAAGAACATCGGGGTCGTATTTGGTCAACGCACTCAACTGTGGTGGGATTTGYCGGTTCGGGAGTCGTTCGCGTTGCTGAAGGACATTTATGAAATTCCGAAGTCGACGTTCGAAGCGAATATGGCGCGTTTCAACGATCTGCTGGAGTTGGAGGAGTTCGCCCATCTTCCCGCTCGTAAAATCTCGCTTGGTCAACGTATGAGAGCCGACCTCGCAGCTGCACTGCTGCATAACCCGCCGATTGTGTTTCTGGACGAGCCTACGATCGGGCTGGATATTGCCGTGAAATCCCGCATCCGCGAGTTCATTAAGGAGTTGAATAAGCAGGAAGGGACGACGATTCTCCTTACGACACATGATTTGGACGACATCAAGGATTTGTGCAGCCGGCTCGTCATTATCGATAAAGGAACGATTCTATATGATGGGAAGCTGCAGACGATTACGGACGCCTTCGCCAAGGAACGGACGATTCATTTCCAGGTCGCTGAAGCAAGCCCGACCGTCAACGATGCCATTCGCCAGTTGCCGCATGCTGAGCTAGAGAAGAATACTGGCCTGACGTTCTCAGTTCGCTTCGACCGCTTCCGCATGTCGGCTGGTGAAGTGGCGTCAGCGGTCATGCAGGTGGCCGAAGTGATCGACTTCCGCATCGACGAGCCTTCGGTCGAACACATTATCCGCCAAGTGTATGATGGTCAACTCGAGCTCCAGCAAAAGAGCGGAGAGGCGGCGGGATAATGCGCATCAGTAGGAAATACGGATCATTATTCCGAGCATCGCTGCACACCTCGATCTCTTACCGGGGCAACCTATTCATCAATGCTGTGTCGGGGATCGTATTCATTACGGCGCTATTCTACTTGTGGAAAGCGATATTCGCTAACCGAACCGAGCTGTCCGGCTTCACTTGGGAAGAGATGAAGGGATATCTGCTCATCGTATTCATTACGAATACGCTGCTCACATGGTACTCGGAAACGGCGATCTCTCGCAAAATTCTCGACGGCAGCGTGGCCATGGACTTGCTGAAGCCGCTCGATTTTCAGAAAGCCCGGTTGTCAGAAACGCTTGGCACATCAGTTATCGAAGGCGGAGTCAGCATCGTGATGGCGGTTGTCGTGCTGCTGATCTTCACCGGTGTACAGCCTCCCGGCAGTTTGGCTGGAACGTTTATGTTCGCCGCAAGCATGCTCATGTCCTGGCTCATAAAGTTCGGCATCATCTACTTGGCGGGCTTGTGCTGCTTCTGGACGACGAGCGCGATGGGAGTCGCCTGGGCACGGGCAGCAATCACGAATTTATTTTCCGGAGCACTGGTTCCGATCGCTATGTTCCCTGGATGGCTGGAGACGTTGACGAGCTGGCTGCCTTTTCAAGGCATCGTCTTCATTCCAGCTTCGATCTATCTCGACCGCGTACAGGGGATGGAGGCATTACGTATGCTCGGACTGCAACTCATCTGGGTAGTAGTCTTGTGGTTGATTGGCAAGTGGATGTGGAAATGGGCGGTAAGGAAGGTGACAATTCATGGGGGTTAGACGGACGTTATTTATATATTACCGACTGATGTCGCAGCATTTGCGGGCCATACTGGAGTACCAGGCTGATTTCTGGATTTCTATGGTGGCCGCTATGATGACGCAACTACTGGGCATTGTTTTTCTATGGGTCGTATTCTCGCGCATTCCAGACATTCAAGGCTGGACGTTCTGGGAAGTAGCCTTTATGTATGGGCTGATCTTTTGCTCGGAAGGGGTCTCATCGTTTTTCTTCAATGGCATATGGGTGATCAACGGGCTCGTCAATCAAGGGGGAATGGATCGGTATTTGGTTCGCCCACTGCCGGCTTTACTGCAAGTAATGACATCGGCCTTCGGGATGAACGGGCTGGGCAATATGATCATCGGGCTGATTGTCGTTGTACAGGCGATCCGACACGTTGAGATTAACTGGTCCTGGTGGCAAATGTTGCTCGTTGTGCTGTTCGCGCTCTCTGGAGGTGCAATCCGTGTCGCGATCAATCTGGCTTCGAACTCGATTTCTTTCTGGACACAAGGCCCGCGCAATTCATTTCCGATGATGATCCACACGGTCAGTGATTTTACCAAGTATCCAATCACGATCTATTCGCTTGGCATCCAATTGTTCGTGTCCATCGTCATTCCGTATGCCTTCATCAGCTTCTATCCAACCGCCTTCTTATTCGGTAAGCAGGATTGGTCGTCCTACGGACTGTTGACTCCACTTGTAGCCCTACTGGTGCTGGGCTTGTCGATCGGATTGTTCAACCGTGGGCTGCGGCAATACGAGAGTGCAGGCAATTAAGTGGACGGTAGTCGGCCAATAGTCGGAAGCTGTGGAGAGCGTATGTATAATCCAGCGTGCGGAATCCGTTGAGTTAGCCCGGGATGTAGGCTATAATAGTGGGATGATTAGGCGGAAAAGAGGTGCAGATAGATGAGTATTACGATTCAAGATGTCGAGCATGTGGCCAAGCTGGCCCGGTTGGACCTGAGCGAAGCGGAGAAAGAAACCTTCACGGGACAACTCAATGCCATTCTGAAATATGCGGAAAAGCTGAACGAGCTGGATACGACAAGCGTAGAGCCGACGAGCCACGCCATGCCGCTTGTGAACGTGATGCGTGAAGACAAGTCGCGTCCGTCGTGGCCGATGGACAAGGTGATGCTGAACGCACCGGACGAAGAAGATGGACAGTTCAAAGTACCGGCGGTGTTGGAATAAACGGTCGATGCAGCTTAGTAAGCATCCATATATGAGGAAGGGGAATATGCTTTGTCTTTGTTTGACTTACACTTACAAGAAATCCATAGCCGGCTGGCGGGCAAGGACTTGTCCGTTACCGATCTGGTCGATCAATCGTTTCGCCGGATTGGAGAAGTTGACTCCAAGATTCAAGCGTTCTTGACGCTTGACGAAGAACAAGCGCGCCGTGCGGCGAGCTTGATGGACGAGCAGCTTGCGGGTGCGTCCACGGGCAGCGAGCGTGGCTTGCTGTTCGGACTGCCTGCGGGTATTAAGGATAACATCGTGACGGAAGGGCTGACGACGACATGTGCCAGCCAATTCCTGCGTAATTACAACCCGATCTATGACGCGACGGTCATGAAGAAGCTGCGCAGCGCGCAATCCGTGCTGATCGGCAAGCTGAACATGGACGAGTTCGCCATGGGCGGATCGAACGAGAACTCCAGCTTCTTCCCTACGCGCAACCCGTGGAATACCGACTTCGTGCCGGGCGGCTCTAGCGGTGGCTCGGCCGCTGCGGTGGCTGCTGGCGAAGTGTACTTCGCGCTCGGCTCCGACACGGGCGGCTCGATCCGCCAGCCGGCCGCTTACTGCGGCGTCGTCGGCTTGAAGCCGACATACGGGCTCGTCTCGCGTTTCGGCCTGGTGGCCTTCGCCTCCTCGCTCGACCAGATCGGGCCGCTCACGAAGAACGTGGAAGACGCGGCCTACGTGCTGCAGACCATCGCGGGCCACGACCCGCAGGACTCCACATCCGCGAACGTCAACATCCCCGATTACATCGGGGCTTTGACCGGGGATGTGAAGGGCTTGCGGATCGCCGTCCCGAGCGAATACTTGGGCGCCGGTGTGGACGCGAAGGTGAAGGACGCCGTTCTCGCGGCGTTGAAGGTACTCGAGGGTCTCGGCGCCGTCTGGGACGAAGTGTCTCTGCCGCATACGGAGTATGCGGTCGCCACTTATTACTTGCTCGCTTCCTCGGAAGCGTCGTCCAACCTGGCCCGCTTCGACGGGGTCCGGTATGGGGTCCGCGCCTCGGAACCGGCCAACCTGCTCGATTTGTATCATCAATCGCGCAGCCAAGGCTTCGGCGCTGAGGTGAAGCGCCGCATCATGCTGGGCACGTACGCACTCAGCTCCGGCTATTATGATGCATACTACTTGAAGGCGCAGCAAGTGCGCACGCTGATCAAGCAGGACTTCGATAACGTATTTGAGAAGTACGACGTAGTAATCGGTCCTACGGCTCCGACTCCGGCATTCCGGATCGGCGAGCAAGTGGGCGATCCGCTGACGATGTACTTGAACGATATTCTGACCATTCCTGTCAGCTTAGCAGGTATTCCGGCGATTAGCGTTCCGTGCGGGCTCGTGGACGGGATGCCGGTAGGCTTGCAGATTATTGGCAAAGCGCTTGACGAATCGACGGTTCTGCGGGTCGCTCATGCATTCGAGCAGAATACCGACTATCACAAGCTGCGGCCGCAGCTGTAAGGGGGGCCCAAATGACGGACCAACGCTATGAAACGGTTATCGGTCTTGAAGTGCACGTAGAGCTTCATACCCAATCGAAAATTTTTTGCGGCTGCGCCACCTCGTTCGGGGCGCCGCCGAATTCCCATACATGTCCGGTCTGTCTCGGACATCCCGGCGTCCTGCCGGTGCTGAACCGCCAAGCGGTTGAATATGCAATGAAAGCAGCAATGGCGCTGAATTGCGTCGTCGCCACGCACAGCAAGTTCGACCGCAAAAACTACTTCTATCCAGACTCGCCGAAGGCGTACCAGATTTCCCAATACGATCAACCGATCGGGGAGCATGGCTGGATTGACATTGAAGTGAACGGGGAGACGAAACGCATCGGCATTACTCGCGTCCATCTGGAAGAAGATGCGGGCAAGCTCACTCACGTCGATGGCGGCTACGCTTCACTGGTCGACTTCAACCGTGTCGGCACGCCGCTCATCGAGATCGTGTCCGAGCCGGACCTCCGTTCGCCAGAGGAAGCGAAAGCGTACTTGGAGAAGATCCGCGCGATTATGCAGTACTGCGACGTGTCGGACGTGAAGATGGAGGAAGGTTCGCTTCGTTGTGACGCCAATATCAGCTTGCGTCCTTACGGGCAGGAGAAGTTCGGCACGAAGGCCGAGCTGAAGAACATGAATTCGTTCCGAGGCGTACAGCGTGGGCTCGAGTATGAGGAGCTGCGCCAAGCAGAGACCTTATCCGAGGGCGGTGTGATCGTACAAGAGACGCGCCGTTGGGACGAAGCTCAAGGCAAGACGCTGTCGATGCGCGGCAAGGAGCAGGCGCACGATTACCGCTACTTCCCTGATCCGGACCTGGTGAGGCTGCATATCAGCGACGAGTGGAAAGCAAGCGTTCGCGCGAGCATACCGGAGCTGCCTGACGCTCGCAAAGAGCGATACACGTCTGAGTACGGGTTGCCTGGCTACGATGCAGAGGTAATCACTTCTTCCTTGAAGCTGGCTGAATTTTTCGAAGAGAGCTTATCTTACACCAAGGATGCCAAGGCGGTATCGAACTGGATGATGGGCGATCTGCTCGGTTATTTGAATGCAAATAACATCGAGATCGATGCTGTGAAGATTACGGGGCAAGGACTCGGTGAGATGATCGGATTGCTGGAGAAGGGCACGATCAATGGCAAGATTGCCAAGACCGTATTCAAGTCGATGCTCGAGACGGGCAAGCGTCCTCAACAAATCGTGGAAGAGCAAGGGCTTGTCCAGATTAGTGACGAAGGCGCGATCAAGGGCATTGTGGAGCAAGTCATCGCGGCCAATCCGCAATCTGTCGCTGACTTCCGAGCGGGCAAGGAGAAGGCCATCGGCTTCCTCGTTGGTCAGGTGATGAAGGAGAGCAAGGGCAAGGCGAACCCAGCGCTCGCGAATAAGCTCATCTTGGAATGTCTGAACGGCTAGAGACAGACCATGTCGGTTCATAGAGTACAAGTTAATGTACGTCTGCAACAGCTGGAAAGCTCAGGAAGAAATCCGGCGGAAGCTCTGAATTAGGGGCATTCTGTAACGGTGGAGCCTGTCTTTCCATGCTGGGTAGGCGCTTTTTTCTATCCTGCCCTCATGAAAGCGTTACATAAGTTATACAATAAAAATACACATGTAAGGGGGAACAAACCGATATGGATACGATTATCAATAGTCCTTGGTATATTAGCGATTGGCACATCACGCTTAGACTGGTGCTGGCCTTGCTGCTGGGCGGCTTGATCGGCTTGGAACGTGAGCAGAACAACCATGCTGCTGGACTGCGGACGCATATTCTGGTCTGCTTGGGTGCGACACTCATCATGCTGCTGTCGATGTACGGCTTCAATGCCTTCGTGAACGAAACGAATGTCCGGATCGACCCAGCGCGTCTTGCCGCTAACGTAATTACAGGTATCGGGTTTCTTGGTGCGGGCACAATTGTCTTCAACGGCTCCTCCATTTCCGGATTGACTACAGCTGCTTCCTTATGGGTCGTCGCGGCGATCGGGCTTTCCATCGGCGCGGGCTTCTACTATCCTGCCATTATTTCTACGGTTATGGTGTTCATCAGCTTGTACATTCTCAACAAAGTGGAGAAACGCTGGCTTCGCAGCCGAAAGCGAACGCACGTGATCCGCATCGAGATGCCCGATCAGCCTGGAGCGTTGGCCGCCGTATCTGCTGTCATGGCTCGCCGGGCGATCGACATCCGCAAGGTCAACATTGAAGAGAAGGGCCGCGTTGGGGACCAAGAGTTCATTGCGATCTGCCTATCTGTCAAAATGCCGCGTCCCGACGTACTGCTTCCGGTTACAGACGAATTGAGACAAGTTCAAGGTGTTTCGGGTGTGGCCATCGAGTAGCGAAAAAAAACACGGAGTGGTGATTCTTGTTAAGCTGATGAGAAATCCACGTCGGTTTTAGAGCGGAAAAAAACCAAACGAATAACTCGAATTTGTCATGCTCCAAGTGAAAAAGGGCTCGCCTTCGCTCAGACATCTTGTTTTAAGTTCCTCTGATTTTATAAAAGATTTAGCGGTGGGGAACTTAAAGCCAAAACTCGCGGCGATCTCCTTTTTCACTTTCCACATTTTCAAATAGATCGAGTTATTCGACCTCTTTTCTTACATATTAAAAACACCTGAACAAAGATTTCTCATCACCTTAGAACACGGAATCAAGATTCCGTGTTTTTTTTCGCGGAAAAGTAGGAGAGAATGAAGGGGATCACGAAAAACGAACGTCTAAGCAACTGTAATCTAGAAGGTGGTGAAACGATGGAGCTATCCGAAGAGACAGATGAACGTCTGGCCGTGCAGGCTGGCGGCGGAGACGTGGCTGCCTTCCGAGAGCTGGTGGAGCGGCACAAGAGCTATATCTTCACCCTTCTGTTTCAGATGATCGGCCATCGGGAAACGGCGGAAGATTTGTCACAGGAAGTATTCATGAAGCTGTATCGTTCCCTCTCGCAATATCGGGCGGAGGCCAAGTTCACCACATGGCTGTACCGAATTGCAGCGAACACCGCAACCGACTATCGGCGCTCCAAGGCGCGACACCCGATCCGCGAGCTCTTGCAGCGATTGGGTCGTGATCCTACGGTCGTCCGTGTCCGAACACCAGCGGAGGAAGACCCCGAGCAGCATGCAGTAGCGAAGGAAGGGCAGGAGCTGATGCAGAGGTTGATCAGCAGGATGCCTGAGAAATACAAACTCATTCTGTTCCTATATCACTATAGACAGCTATCGGTTCAGGAGATTGCCATCATTACCGAACTCCCGGCCAAAACTGTAGAAACTAGACTGTACCGGGGAAAGGCGATGCTGAAGGACAAATGGATGGAGGCGAATCCACATGAAATCCGATCGGTTATGGAATGAAATTCAACCACTCATGAAGCTCGAGCAGCCATCCGATACGTTCACAGATCAGGTGATGGTTGCCATTGAAGCTGCTCAGACTGGGCAACATGCACAAGCTTCTACTCCAGTTGCTCCAAGCCAGGGAAACCGTAAGCTTGGTCAAGGAAGTATCCAGTCTGAACTGATGAACGCTCTACTGGCCTCGGCTGCCACCTTTCTATTCTTCGCAACAGGACTATGGTCAAACCTTATATCGCTACAAGGCGGACAATTCGGTCTAGCGGTCAGGGAGACCGTTACCAATACGCTATATTCAGGCATCGATTTATTAGCTAATGTGATTAATTGGCTGTGAGGGGCTGTCGATTAGCTGTTGATAGAAGCTAAGAAGGCCGTTCCAAGTGAAAAAGGACCCCGAGAGCTCAAACATCTTGTTTGAACCTCCTTGATTGTATAAGGGATTTTGCGGTATGGAGGTTCAAGCCAAAACTCGCTGGGGTCCTCTTTTTCACTTTCCACTCCTCTTGTCCACAGTTAATCGACAGCCTCTATG
>NZ_JBFUIX010000070.1:0-36937 GCF_056401635.1 Paenibacillus sp. P4_E11
TATTAATGGATTCGTTTACAATGAGCTCTAACTAGTGAAAATCACCAACGATGCACGGAGGGAAGATGAAGACTCGCAATTGTATACTCTTACTGCTCGTTCTCCTTGCTATCACGGGGTGTAAGAGCCGAACTGTTGAAGAAGCCTTTTACAAGACACACGATAAAGAAGGGCAACACATCCTATACCAAGGGACTGCGATGGATAGACCTTTCATTATATACCAAGCCCCATTCGAGCATGGGAAAGTCGGGGTTGGATTGGCCGTATTCGAGGGCAATGATGATCAAGGATGGAAGCTAAGCTCATCCAACTCCATGTCCTATGAGACTGGATTGCTTGTAGATCAAGTTGGCATTACGTTCCACGATTCTATCCGAAGACATTTCGTCTATGGATTTATTGATGATCCGAACATCGACCGGGTCGAAATCCGGGACAAGCACAATCAGACGATCGTGGCGAACATCATTCCTACCAATTGGAAGCGCGTGTATTACGGGTTGGTCGAGATGAAAGAGTTGAGAATAAGCGCATATGACAAGAACAATAACCTTCTCGTTGAGGTGCCGCGGAGGGGGAAGCAGGAGTGAATATTAGAACTGTGTCCTTGTGTTTGATTCGAAGAGGCGACGAGATATTGGTTGAAGAAAATATTGATTAGGCCGCTAACAAGACGTTCTACAGACCGATTGGAGGAACAGTGGAATACGGAGAGAATACGAGGAAAACGGTTATTAGAGAAGTCAGGGAAGAGATAGATGCTGAAATATCGGAACCGCAGTTATGCTTGGTGATCGAGAATATATTTGAATACATGGATCAAGTAGGTCATGAAGTAGATTTTATCTATGAAGCCGAATTGTTGAATCGTATTTGAAGCCGATCAACGGATTTTTGCATGACCCTAATATCAAATTGGTACCGGACGGATTGCTGGAATGGCTGCTGGATCCTAACAATGAACAGGTGAATAGGATTAATCATGTGAGAACTACGTAGGGAGAAGATTGAAGTAATGAATTCCGTCAACCTAGAGCGGGGGATTTCAATGGAATCTAATCTACTGTTTAGCTCAGAACGATTGAGGTTTAGAAGAACTGAAGTGTCAGACTTGTCATTTGTCTGTTGTGCAGAGGCAGATGAGGCGAATTGCCCATATATCATTCCTTGGAGTAGGCAGAAGCATGAAACTGCAGTCTACAGCGAAGGCATGTTGCATATCCTCATTGAATCCGTAGAACGCCAACCAATTGGGTACATGATCCTCTCCGGAAGAGAAAACCCCAATCAGTGTTTGGAACTCATACGAATTGTAGTTGTAGATAAGGGCAGGGGATACGGTAATGAAGCCATCCGGTCGTTGCAAACATATGTTTTTGATACATTGAAGTCACATCGGTTATGGCTTGATGTTAAACAAAATAATTCCAGAGCCAGACACGTCTATGAATCGGCGGGGTTTGTGGTCGAAGGAGTACTAAGGGAATGTCTCAAGTCGGATCAGCAATATGAAAGTCTGATTATTATGGGTATGATTGAGAGCGATTATAAACGAATAGTTGAAGCGAGGTAGAGAGCGATGGGTATGCACGACCATAGGAAAATTCTGAAATCCTTCTATGAAATGAAAGCGAATACGATAGATTTCATTCAAGTGCCTTCGCTTCAATTCGTTATGATGGAAGGCAGGTGCCGATTGAACTGGGCCGGGCTGCCGGAAGAGGATGGGGCACCGATCTTCAAGCTGGTGAATCAGTTGAAGCGAATGACCAAGACGGCGCTAGGCTACCAGTTCACATTAATGCCACATGAGTATATTTGGCACAAACAGCACGAAGATGGCACATGGTCCTACACCCGGTTGATGCAAGTACCGGAGTTGATCACGCTGGATATGTATGAGGAGGMGCGACACTTGATGGAGAAGGGCTATAAAGGCCAGCCTGTTCCACAAACGAAGCTGGTCGTGGCTGAGCAAGGTCTTTGCGCACAAAAGCTGCATCAAGGGCATTTCAACAACATCCAAGCCACTTATGGTCACCTTCGAGAGTTCGTCCAGAACAACGGCGATTACAAGCAATCAGGAGATTGCAGAACCATTCTTGTGCATTGGTGTGCGCCRGAACCGGAGAAGTGGGCGAAGATCGTCCGAGTTCCGGTCGCGGCGATGGGGTGAAATAATGAATGTTAACCACAATAGTCAAGCCTATTTCAATAATAGGAATTGAATTTTTTTTGGAACGTAATAAAAGCACTTTCTATAGAATTGTAGTCGGTTGACCCTATGATCCTATCAATGAATTGACCTTTCGAGTTAAAGAAAAACAGAGCCGGGAATCCCGTCTTACCATATTGATTGTGCACGTTGCCAGTTTCGTCGAGAAGTACTGGATAGGTGATTTTATGGGAATGGATATACGCCTTCGCTTCATCCAGATCATCCCGATACGTAAGATTAATTCCATACACGTTGACCCGATCCTTATATTTGTCGTACAGCTTGACGAGCTTGGGAGCATCTTCATTGCAATAAGGACACCAGGAAGTGAAGAGCACAAGCACCGTTGGTTTCTCGGTAAAATCAATGGAAGTCAGTTCCCCTGTTTGAATATCTTGTAGAGCTACTTCAGTCTGCTCATAAGAACTATCTACAATCTCCACGTTGTGAACAACGACATAAATAAGAGCACTTAGTACGAGCGTTAGGATCGCATACGTATAAATTTTTTTCACAAGGTGATATCCTCTCTAGTAGAAGTACTGGAATAATTTTCATTATGCAGGAGGAGTAGAAAATGATCAACTACAAATATACGCTTTGTTTCATACGTAGAAATAACGAGATCCTTATGATAAATCGCATTAAGAAACCAGAGATGGGCGTTTGGAACGGAGTCGGCGGTCGAATCGAACCAGGTGAATCGGCGGATCAATGTGTTCGTAGAGAAGTCTGGGAAGAAACGGGAGTTGAGCTGGAGCAAGTGCGCTGCGCAGGTAGAGTGACTTGGCTGCATCCGAAGGGGGATTCCGGTATGGTTGTATTTATCGCTGATCTCCCTCGAGATCAGGTGTGTGAGATGCCAAGAGCGATTAACGAAGGCATTCTGGACTGGAAAGATATTAACTGGGTGCTGCATCCGGACAACAAAGGTATTTCCGACAATATTTCTGTGTTTCTTCCGCTTATGCTTGAGAGCCTGGAAGCTTACGACCATATCTTTACTTACGACGTGAACGATAGGATGTTGGATTATGTTCGTGTGCCGTTGGAAGTAGGTTCTCCGCGATGAATGTTCGCCTAGCCGCGCAAGCTGACATCGATCAGCTCATCTGGATGAGATGGGATTTTACATATGAAGGCGACCCCGTAAGGCAGGCGGATGAGGAGTTGTTCCAGAGCTTCTCCGAAGAGTGCTGCGAATTTCTCGCAGATGCGATCCGCAGTGGCCGGTGGTACATATGGGTAGTGGAAGTAGACGATCGAATAGTCTCCCACATGTACATCGAGCGGATCGATAAGGTACCGCGTCCGGGCAAGGTTACACATCCGTTTGCTTATATGACGAATGTGTATACCCTCCCGACATACAGAGGGCAGCGTATCGGCGCTAGCTTGTTGGCCGCGATCGAAGCATGGGCGAGACAGCAGCACTATGAGTTCATTCTGGTATGGCCGAGCGAGACGAGTGTAACGTTCTATGAACGAGGCGGGTACAAACGCAGCCCGGACGCGATGGAGCTCATGCTGGAGTAGTGTTGTTGTTAATTGTGAGGTTTCTTATCTCTATAGCTGATGCGCGGTCATCCAATCGTGGAGGAACTTCAACTTGCGGTCGAAGTAGGCATCGTCTTGCCAAGCGCCCCATATGGCGCTGTTCCCTGTATGCAGCCCGATTAGCCATACTTGACGGATGGCGACGAACAGCGGGATCAGTTCGACATCGATCTCCTGAAGCGGGCGCACCTCTTGATACGCCTGAATAAACGAGTCCCAGCACTCGTCCTGGAATCCAGCCTTCTCGGGATCGCGATGATCCACGCGACACCATTGAAAGACGGCCAAGTCATAAGCTCGCCATCCCATCCCACAGCAGTCGAAATCGAAGTGTGTCAGGTTGTTATCTCCCGAGTAGAATACATTCCAACCGTGCAGGTCTCCATGGCAGACGCCCCAGTCAGAAGTGTCTTCGGGTAAGGAGTCGAGACGGGCTTGCAAACGCTTGGCAGCATCCGTCAGCCGTCTAGCCTCATCAGGTCGGTGCTGTAGAAAAGGCAGGATCCGCTGCATCGGTTCAGCCAGAAGGTGGTGCGCATCGAGATTAAACCTGCTGTAGCGCGGTACATAGTTTTCTGCTGCAAGGTGCATGTGAGCTACGGAACGGCCATACAGACGGCTGGACTCGACAGTGACCTTGCCAGTCCCTTCAGCGAAGGTGAACAGTACCGCATAGCGTATGCCTTCTGGAGCATCCAGCTCCGTCAGCAAATCACCGTCCAATCGCGCAATCGGAATCGAGACGGGGATGTTCCGTTGATGCAGATGAAGCAGCAGATCCAGCTCATGGCGAATATCGGATTCCGAACGCCAATTGGGTTTGTAGATACGTAAGATGAATGGACCTCGCTCTGTGATCACGCTGTACGTATCATTCAATTGATTCGCGATAAAGCGGCTGGAGACGGGGGTGCCAATGTCATATAAGGGAGCGATAGCTTGAAACAAGGTTGCATGGTGAAATACGGTATGTAAAGCCGGAATGTGTATCATTTACGTACGTACCGTTCCTTCCTATTCGTGGTCTATCTCTTATCTTATCGGAGTTGGCCGCGAATAGGGACAGAGAGAATCGCTATAGTAGTTAAATCCTTTTTTGAATAAGAACACTTGTACGAAAAGGAATAAAGGTGAAATGGAGATACAAATGAATCTTGGGTGGGGAAGTAGGCAACAACAACAAGAGAAAGTAAAAAACCCACCCCAAGGTTAGCGCCGAAGGTGGGTTTTCGTTTCCTATGTGACTTAGTGGGGAATATACCATCCAAGCCAATTGTATCGACCAAGTGTACCAGCACTTGGTCTTTATTAATCTTATGTTACCATACTCCAATCCATGCTTCAAGGAGAGAACCCATGAATCTACCAATCCTCCCACCAGAAATATTGGAATACACGGGAACCATCTATAGCTACCATTATCCCAAGCAAGGTCATACGTCGGTCGTGATCATCTTGTATGCAACCGATGGTAAATTTGTGTTGAAGAAAACCGAGCACAGACTGTACAATGAGTGGCTTGCCCAAGAATACCGGAACCTGCTGTTGTTGGCTCAGACCCTCTTACCTGTCCCGCGAGCACACAAATATTTGGAGCAGGGTGAAGCCAGATGGCTGCTGATGGACTACATAGAAGGAGTCAGTCTGAGAGAGTTTCTCCTCAGTGAACATAATCCTAGCAACAGGGAAGCGGCAATCGCGAGCTATGGGCGAGCATTGCGTAGCATCCACGATTGCGCTTGTCCGATGGAACTGCTGAACAAGGAGCCATGGATTGATTCCATGTTGACGCAGGCAGAACATAATTTGCTGCACTTCGAAACAGACGGTTCGCAACAATTGCTGGACCAACTGAAGCATGATCGACCGGAGCCGGTGGAGCAAACGCTCATCCATGGCGATTGTACGATTGATAATGTGCTTGTGCGCAACCGCGAGATTGTCGGGGTTATCGATTGGGGCGGCGGGGCGTATGGCGATCCGCGCTACGATCTGGCGTTGGCGATCCGGCCTAAGCCGAATGCATTTCAGCAATCGCGAGACAGGCAAATCTTCTTCGAAGCTTACGGGAAACCACCCATCACGGAGAAGGAATACCTCTACTTCGAAGACGGGATCTACCAGTTTTTCTAAATATAGATTGTTGTGGTGTATTGCCCTTACTTTTGCTCCTGCTCCAGCCGCTTCATGAACTCATCCATGGCACTGTACCCTTGCATGCGCAAGTACCAGTTGTTGGCCGCCGCCTCTACAAGACCCGCCACATCACGACCAGGCTGCAGCTGAATCTCGATATGCGGCACGCGGACATCCATATATTCCGAGAATTTGGGCTCCAGCTCCAAGTCATTGTTCAAGTCGTTCTCCTGCCACTTCGTAAGCTCAATGTCTAGTACGATTCGGGTCTCATCCTGGAAGGCACGTCTACCGTACAGACGGGATACGTTAACAAGGCCGATGCTGCGCAAAGCGAGAAACTCTTTATTCATCCCGTTATGTGTGCCCAGAATTGTTTCTGGGCTGATCTTCTTCAAGACGACCATGTCGTCGGCTACTAACCGATGTCCACGACGGATGAGGGTGTGTGCCGTCTCGCTCTTGCCTACGCCGGATTTGCCGCGCACCAGTATGCCAATCCCCGATACGTTCACGCATACGCCATGGATCGCGATCTCGGGAGCCAGCGCCTTAGCAAGGAACGTATCCACGAGGTCCAAGAACTTGAATGTCGGCAGAGACGTTCGAAGCAAGGGAATACCCTCCATCTCACAATGCTTCGTCAAGTAGGGCAAGCCTTCCAAATCCCGTGTCACCACGAAACAGGGCGGATGATACTTCACGACGTTCCCGATCCGCTCATTGCGCTCCTCATCCGTGAGCTTATGCAAGTACGTAATTTCTTTGCGTCCTAACACTTGAACATGTGCATGCGAGAAAAAATCGAAATATCCAGTGAACTCCAGCCCAGGCCGATGTGCCTTCGGCTTTTCAATCGTTCTATGCAAATGGTCGCCTCCCACAAGCACTTCCAGGGAGAATCGATCTACTAATTGTTTGACCGTTGTTTCTTTAATCATGTTCGTTGGCTCCTTCAAAATACAGTTTCAATCCTTAATATACGGTATATTACGTGCGAAACCCTGCTAGTAGTTCACCTTTTCTTCCGGAAATCGTGACAAATTTGCAAAAGAAAAAGGCAGCTTCAACAACCGTGATGAAAACGGTGCTGGCGACTGCCTGGATAATGGGGCAATGTACGCATCCTGCTTAGTCCTTATGGTTGTTACATCAGCTGTCCAAGACAAGCTTCCGCGGCTGCCTGCTGCAACGCCGGAGCGCGGTCATACAGAATAAGTGCTGGAACGGTTGGTGCGTGCTCCAGATCATAGTGCGAGCCGAAATGAACGAGTACGACTGTTCCATCAGGACGGCCCTCCGCCAGTCGGTTCAGTGCTTGCAGCACCTCAGGGCGCATCCGCTTGTTGTGCGTGATGGCGACAAGCACGGGACCAGACGGCAATCCTTCTTCGAGAAGAGGGAGCAGCTCTTCATAGCTGCTGAGCGTATACTCGTGCTTTACTAGGCCGGCTGATCGAATCATCTCAGCGAAAGACTCCAGCTGCTTCTCACAGATGAGCGTCCAGCCACTTGCTTGTGCTGCTGACGTTATAGCATCGATCGGCTGGAAGCCGTTCACAGCAGTTGCAGCGGCACGAGCCAGTAGGAGGCTGATGTCCGTGTATTCTGGCCGGTTGAATGCTGCCGGGTCGTACGGCGGAATCCGGAATGAATCCGGCAGCAGGCTGTATTTGGCCTTCATCCGCAATATTCGATGGACGGATTCGTCAAGACGTGCTTCGCTAATTGCCCCGGAACGGACCGCATCCAGGACCGCTTGCACCATCGGTCCCGCTTCTTCTGCCGTACGGGCCAACGCTAGCAATATATCTGCACCCGCCTGGATAGCCATGACGCAAGCTTCCGCTTGGGTGAACTTCGACGTTACACCCTTCATGGACAAGCCGTCTGTCACGATCAAGCCTTGGAAACCGAGCTCCTCACGCAGCAGGCCGGTCGTCATTGCCGGAGACAGCGAGGCCGGCAGCATCGAAGAATCGAGTGCGGGTACGGCGATATGCCCGACCATGACCGCATCAACACCGGCTGCGATAGCGACGCGGAACGGTTCAAGTTCGAATCGCGATAACCGCTCCTTATCGAATGGAAGCACAGGAAGGTCGAAGTGCGAATCGACATGCGTGTCGCCATGGCCAGGGAAATGCTTCGCTGTAGCAATCATTCCGTGATCCTGGTACCCGCGGATGACCGCTTGGCCCATCGCACCGACTTCGTCACGGTTTTCCCCGAAGGAATGCGTCCCAATGACCGGATTCAGCGGATTATTGTTAATGTCCACGACAGGGCTGTAATTGAAGTTAACCCCCATCGCGAGCGATTCGGCTGCTGTGACGCGCCCCGACTCGTAAGCAAGCTCGACATCTCCCGCTGCACCGATTGCCTTGTTCTTAGGAAAATGTACAGCACCTCCGGACGCCAGCTTGCAGCCAGCCCCTGCTACGTAATCTGCGGAGACGAACAATGGGATGCCAAGGCCAGTAGAAAGCGCCGCTTGCTGCATCGCCGTGGTCAATTGATACACCTGCTCAGGGTGATCCAGGCTTCCCATGTCCAGGAAGATCCCGCCAACCTTCCATTCCCGAATCATCGTCTCTGTGAGAGCGGATAATTGTTTGCCTGTATTGTAGAACGTGAACAGCTGTCCTACTTTTTCCTGCATCGTTAGTTGGTCGGTCCACTTCTTCAAGTCATTCATGAAAGTAGTCTCCTATTCAAGGTCAGTTATCGTTGTATGGAGTTAAGCCGAACAAGTGCTCCAGCCGCTCGCTTGCTTCCACTTCGTCTTCCAGCTTGGACCAGTAGCCCTTCAGCTCTTCCCGGATTGCTTCCAGTACACCTGCGCCTAGCTGCAGGTCTTCATACAGCTTGCATCTCGTCCACAGTGAGTGGAATACGGGTTCCCCTACTGGCCGATTTCCGTGCAGATCATTCTCAAGTGCAAGGGCTTCAGGGTGGACAGGCAGTGTCTGCGTATGACGTCGGATTCGACTTTGCGCCTCGTAGCTGTTCATATAGCGCGTAAGCAGATGAGCTTCCTCTGGATGATTCGTTGACCGATTGACGGCAAGGCCGGTGACGAGCAGCAGTGTGTCCGATGTGCGAAGCGAAGGCAGTGGGGCCACCCCGTATCGAATGTTAGTGTTCAACAGACGGTTCATTCCATAATACGTCGTCATAATCATCGAAGCTCTTCCTTCGCTGAACCACCGTTCAACATCGGCATCATGCTCCGTCAAGAGCGGCTGGGTTCCGTTCTGCGGCTGAATAAGATCGCGTGCAATGCGCAAGCTCTCCCAGAGCGCGGGGTCCTCGGAGGTTCGCTGCACTTCATCCATGCTGAATCGGAAGCCATTTTGCAATAAAAAGACGGACCAGCGATTAATCGACTGGATATGAGTATGGAAGCCGCTGACGCCCAGAGTACGGGATAAGAGCCGGGCATTCTTGAGCAAGGTATACCAGGTCCAACCTTCATCCGGCACGGTCAGATCGCACTTGCGGAAATGCTCTAGATTGTAGCAGAGCACGATAGGCGAGAAGACGAACGGTACTGCAAACGGATGACCTTCTGCATCGAGGAACGGTTTCGTAAGATATGCATTGGTCGATTGCTCAGGTAGAGTGCAACTGACAGCCGAATGTGATTTGCGATCCTTCAGCTTCAGCGCATCCCAGGCACTCAGGCTGAAGACGTCGGCCATCCCATGCTCGGCATAGTCATGCGGATGGGAGGCTGGGAGCATGTGCACTCGAATGGACGGGTGCTCCCGCTCAAAGTCGGACACGAGCTCAGTCACAATCGCTTCCGTCTCCATCGTCGGGTAGTAGGCGAACTTCAAAGTGACGACTTCTGTGGGAGCAGCTGCTTCTGCAGCTGGATGCGAGCGTCGGTTGTTTGCAACTTTAGTTTGTTTAGCTTGTTCGCCAGGAGTAGACACTCGATTTCCGACTCGCCGGATTTTGAGAATAGCACCTTCCTTCACCAGCTCATCCAGCGCATGCCTTACCGATTCTTTGCTGAGCTGGAACGCCTGACCCAATTCGACCTCGGATGGCAAATAATCTCCAGGCTTCAGCTGTCCTACCTGAATTTGAGTCCTCAAGCTATCCAGCATGAGCCGGATTCGTTCTATAAACTGATCGTGGGTGGGTCGAGCCATAGGCGGATCAAACACCTCCGAGTGTATGTTTATATATCCTAGAAATTCATCTAGGCAATAAGATTATATCGCTTAGAATAGAAATAATCCAGAAATTGATTTGTAGGCGATATAAAGCATTTGCGAATTATTATACGTTACAGTAAACTGTAACTAATACATTAAGGTGTAATGTGCACGATGCACAAACAAATTAGATAAGGAAGGGATCAAAATGTATACCGCTAAACAGCTGGCTGACCTTTTGCACGATGAAGATGCTCAGATGAACCTGCGCACGGTCCGCTATTATACGCAGATCGGCATGCTTCCACCGCTTGAGCTGGTAGGGAACAAACGAGTGTACACGGATCGGCATCTGCAATATATTCGCGCGATCCTCACATTATCGAAAAGCGGGGAGACGTTGGCGGACATTCAACAGAAGCTTGCCGCGCTTTCTCAGGAGGAGATTGCCAAGATCGGTGAACACCTCCGGCTGTATCAATCCGCTCAACTGATTCAGAACGAAACTCACGTGATTGCTGATGACGTTATTTTATCCATAGGGCCAAGTATATCGGTGGAAATGCGGACCAAGGTGATCGAGACGGTGGCCCGTCTGCTGAAGGAGGAGCGTAACGAATGATAACTATCCGTATGGCGAAGTCAGGTCTGGAATATGAAGAAGGGATGAATCATCTGTGGATTCGTGTCACGCCAACTAGTCCAATAAGGCAGACCATTCTCCAGGTGCGTATACCCGCGGGTATATATCGGCGTGCCAATCTCATTGGTTTTTACGAAAATGAGGCAGGGGAAATCATACTTGGCGATCTTCCGGAGTCGGCCGGGGTCGATCTGTTTGTTGAACTTTACACACAGGAACCGATTAAGGCCGATCAGGTGGCAGTGGGGATCAAGGTGGTTTGCCGGGACGAAGGCGGGAAGCTTATTCATGAGGACGCAGAAGTGCTGTTATCCATCGTGCCTGAAGAAGAGCTGGACATGATTACTGTGAATGAAGAGGTCGTTAACAAGCTTAAATGTCTCCGTCCCCAAGAACAGGGTTGGGATCGAACGCAGACATACACCGATAGAGGACCTTGGAAAGGGCTCAAGATCGATTCGGAGCATTGCTCGGAATTGGAAAAAAAGTATCGTATCGATTGGACTCGTTGAATGGGGGAGCGGAGAGATGAGCTTAATTCCTTATGTTGTGGAAACGACCGGTAGAGGTGAGCGGGCATACGATATTTATTCGAGGCTGTTGCAAGAACGAATCATATTCGTGTCTGGTGAAATCACCGATGAGTTGGCCAATACCGTCATTGCTCAGTTGCTGTACCTAGAAGGGAATGATCGAGAAAAAGAAGTGAAGCTGTACATTAACAGTCCAGGTGGATCTGTGTCGGCGGGAATGGGGATTTTCGATGCTATTCAATACGTGAAGCCCGATGTTAGCACCCTCTGCATAGGATTAGCTGCTTCCATGGGAGCATTCCTGCTGTCTAGCGGTACAAAAGGTAAACGGTATACGCTGCCCAACAGTGAGATCATGATCCATCAGCCCCTTGGAGGGGTGAAAGGTCAAGCAACCGATATTGAGATCAGCGCTAGAAGAATACTAAGGCTGCGTGCCCAATTAAACGAACAACTTGCAAGGCAAACGGGACAATCGGTTGAAAAGATTGCACTAGATACGGATCGCGACTATTACATGAGCGCACAAGAAGCTGTAAACTATGGTTTAGTAGACGCCATTATGCAATAACGGAATAGGGGGGATGAGCATGCACCAGCAAGTTAGACTAGTAGAGCCGTCTATGGAATACCGTGATGCTTACATGTCCTTCTACGAGGATTGGAAGCAAAGTGGCGAGCAGATTGTGCCGTGGGTCGTGGCCAAGGATCCAGCCGATTTTAAGGCCATGCTTGAATTTCTGCACTCGGAGGATCGAGAGGATAAGTTGACGAACGTACAATGGGTACCGCACACCACCTATTGGCTCATCAACGAACAGCAGGAAATCGTAGGAGCCGTCAACTTTCGACATCGACTGAATGAGAGGCTGTTACAGAGCGGAGGACATCTGGGTTACGGTATTCGTCCTTCGTTCAGACGGCGGGGATATGCAACCACGTTACTTGCCCTGGCTCTGGAAAAAGCGCGTGAGCGAGGGTTGGCCCGAGTGTTGGTCGTATGTGACCAGGGCAACCTGGGGTCGGAAAGAACCATTCTCAACAACGACGGACAGTTCGAGTCCGAATACGTCGAGGCGGATGGGAATGTGGTACGAAGGTTTTGGATTGAAATTTGACTGTCCCCGAATGCTCAAACATCTTGTTTGAACCTCCTTTGATTGTATAAGGGATTTCACGGTATGGAGCTTCAAGCCAAAACTCGCTGGGGTCCTCTTTTTCACTTTCCACTCCGATGTCCACAAAGAATCGATAGTCTCAGATGGGGAGTTAGACGGAAAAACCGTCTAATTCCGCCCGAAATGGTATCGGCGTGCCGGAATTAGTCTTACATTGTGCAAGCTGCCAGCTTCGAGTAGAACTACAATTAAGCAGAAAGAGGTGTACTCATGGACCATTTTCGCTATCCCTTGGGGCAATTCGAACCATCGCGCAACCCCACTCCGGAACAACGTAACAGCTGGATGGAGGAAATTTCAGAACTACCAACATTGCTGCGGCAGACGGTGCACAACCTAACCCAGGAGCAACTACATATACCCTATCGGCCTGAAGGTTGGACGGTCCAGCAAGTAGTCCACCATATGGCGGATAACGATATGAATGCCTATATCCGGTTCAAGCGTGGGTTGACGGAAGATAGCCCGATAGCAAGTTCTTATCGAGAAGACTTGTGGGCGGAATTAAGTGATTATCGAGCACCGATTGAACCTTCGCTAGTTCTCCTGGAATCCCTTCACAGTCGATTTGTTGCATTGCTCCGTTCCACTCACCCGTCACACTTCCAAAGGACATTCACAAGTCCCACTCACGGTGTAATGAGTCTGGACGTTGCAACAGAGCGCTATGCTTGGCACAATCGGCATCATGTTGCACAGATCGTTTCCCTCAAACAACGCATGGGCTGGTCCTAACAAAAATCGTTATAGCATAATTGTACGTACAACTATATAATGGAAGGGAGGAATAGCACTTAACAAGGTGGTGCAGCGCATGGCATTAGTACAACTGAAGGAGCAGGTACTGGAAGCCAATCTGGATTTGCCCCGCTACGGTCTTGTAACGTTCACCTGGGGGAATGTCAGTGGCGTGGACCGGGAGAACGGATGGGTCGTCATCAAGCCAAGCGGGGTCCCCTACGATAAGCTCAAGGCGGAAGACATGGTCGTGTTGAATCTGGAGGGCGAAGTGATCGAAGGCAAGCTGAAGCCGTCCTCGGATACGCCAACGCATCTGGCCCTATATCGGGCATTCCCTCATATTGGGGGAATCGTCCATACTCATTCGCCCTGGGCGACGAGTTGGGCGCAGGCCGGGCGAGCGATTCCAGCGCTTGGGACGACGCATGCCGATTACTTCTACGGCGAAATTCCATGCACTCGGGCTATGACCGACCAGGAAATTCACGGGGCATATGAGCTGGAGACGGGCAGCGTGATCATAGAAACGTTCGTGCAGCGCGGACTGAGTCCCGCTCATATCCCAGGGGTATTGGTTCATTGTCACGCACCGTTCGCATGGGGAATCGATGCGTATCAGGCTGTACATAATGCGGTTGTGCTAGAGGAAGTCGCCAAGATCGCGCTCCACACCTACCAGTTGAATGCGGACACCCAATCGATGAACCAAGTGCTGTTGGATCGACATTTTCTCAGGAAGCATGGTGCAAACGCTTACTACGGGCAAACAAAGGAGACGAATTCTTAATGACGGTAACCAAATATGCACTAGGTATCGACTATGGTACAGAATCGGGACGAGCGGTTCTGGTTCGTTTAGCAGACGGAGCTGAGCTGGCGGACCATGTGACACCCTATCCGCATGGGGTGATTGATGAACGACTGCCGGGATCGGGCTTGAAATTGGAAGCCGATTGGGCGCTGCAGCATCCGGGTGATTATCTTGAGGTGCTGAAGCGCTCTGTACCGGCGGTGATGACTGCTTCCGGTATTGACCCGGCTGATGTAATTGGCATCGGCATTGACTTCACGGCCTGTACGATGCTGCCGGTCGATGCGTCCGGAGAGCCGCTGTGCTTCGATGAGAAGTGGCGTGACAACCCGCATAGCTGGGTGAAGCTGTGGAAGCATCATGCCGCACAGGATGAGGCGAACGAGATTAACCGAATCGCCGAGGAGCGAGGAGAAAGCTTCCTGCCTAGATACGGTGGCAAAATATCGTCCGAGTGGATGATGGCCAAGGCATGGCAAATCTTGAACGAAGCGCCTGACATCTACGAAGAGGCCGATCTGTTCATGGAAGCGACCGACTGGGTCGTGTATCAGCTTACCGGTCAGTTCGTGCGCAATAGCTGCACAGCCGGGTACAAGGCGATCTGGCACAAGCAAGACGGGTACCCGAGCCGCGAATTCTTCCGTGTGCTTGATCCAAGGCTAGAGAACTTGACAGAGACGAAGCTCCGTGGGGATATCGTTCCACTCGGGACGAAGGCTGGTGAACTGACGGAAGCGCTGGCGGCGGCAATGGGCTTGAAGGCCGGGACAGCCATAGCGGTGGGCAACGTCGATGCACATGCCGCTGTCCCAGGTGTTGGCGTTGTGACGCCGGGCAAGCTTGTGATGGCAATGGGTACCTCGATCTGCCACTTGGTGCTGGCTACGGAAGAGAAGCAAGTGGAAGGAATGTGCGGGGTCGTCGAAGACGGGATCATCCCAGGCTACTACGGTTATGAAGCGGGTCAATCCGCTGTTGGTGATATATTCGCCTGGTTCGTCGAACATGGCGTTCCGGCTTCTGTTCAGGAAGCAGCGGAATGCGATGGGGTGAGCGTTCACGAATGGCTCGAACGACAGGCGTCAACCTACAGGCCGGGGCAAACCGGATTGCTCGCGCTCGACTGGTGGAACGGTAACCGGTCGGTTCTAGTCGACACCGACCTGACAGGGCTGATCATCGGGTATACGTTGTTGACGAAGCCGGAAGAAATCTACCGGACCTTGCTGGAGGCGACTGCGTATGGAACTCGCAAGATTATCGAAGCTTTCCACGACAACGGAGTGGAAGTACATGAGCTGTATGCTTGCGGGGGCTTGCCTCAGCGAAACCGATTGCTCATGCAGATCTACGCAGATGTGACGAACCGAGAGATCAAGATCGCGGATTCGAAGCAGACGCCGGCTCTAGGAGCGGCGATGCTCGGCGCGGTAGCGGCAGGCACCGCCAAGGGCGGCTATGACAACCTTGTGGAAGCAGCGGCGAACATGGCGCGGATCAAGGAGGAGACGTTCAAGCCGATTCCGGCGCATGTGGCCGTGTATGAGCAATTGTATCGGGAGTACACGCTGCTGCATGACTATTTCGGCCGAGGCGAGAACAATGTGATGAAGCGGTTGAAAGCACTCAAGGAGAGCTAATGGGTCTACAATGATTCATAAAGAATGATCCTACCTAATATCAGGAGGTCGGTAACCGAGATGTTAACCGCCAAGCCTCACGAATTCTGGTTCGCCACAGGCAGCCAACACTTATACGGTCCGGAGACGCTGCTGGAAGTAGAGGCGCACTCACGCGAGATGACGGAGAAGCTGAACGCGGGCGGCATGCTGCCGTTCCCGATCCGCTTCCAGCCGGTGCTAACTACGCCGGATGCGATTCACCAGCTATGTGTCGAGGCGAACTCTGACACGAGCTGTGCTGGCATACTAACATGGATGCATACATTCTCTCCTTCGAAGATGTGGATCGCGGGTCTGTCTGAGCTGCGTAAGCCGCTGCTTCACTTGCACACGCAGTATAACCGGGATATCCCATGGTCAAGCATTGACATGGATTTCATGAACTTGAACCAGTCGGCACATGGGGATCGCGAGCACGGTTTTATCGGCGCCCGAATGGGCTTGGCCCGCAAAGTGGTGGCGGGCTATTGGGGAGATCAAGCAACTCAGGCCCGAATCGCAGGATGGATGCAGACGGCAGCGGCCGTTACGGACAGTCGGCAGTTGAAGGTAGCCCGGTTCGGCGACAACATGCGGCAGGTGGCCGTCACCGAAGGGGATAAGGTCGAAGCGCAAATCAAGTTCGGCTGGGCGGTGAACGGGTACGGCATCGGTGATTTAGTAGAGCGGATGCGGTCCATGTCGGATGCTGATGTCCGGCAATTGTACGAGGAGTACGCCGATCTGTATGATTTGCCGGGGACTGGAGCTGGAGGGTCAGTAGAGGCTGAGCGTGGCAAGCAGTCGATTCTGGAACAAGCACGTATCGAGCTCGGCCTGAGATCGTTCCTGGAGGAGGGCGGCTTCGGCGCGTTCACGACGACGTTCGAGGATCTGCACGGCATGAAGCAGCTGCCTGGTCTTGCTGTACAGCGGTTGATGGCTCAAGGCTATGGCTTCGGCGGTGAAGGGGACTGGAAGACGGCGGCTCTGGTCCGCACGATGAAGCTGATGGCGGGCAACGTAGGGACTTCCTTCATGGAGGACTACACCTATCACTTGGAAGCTGGGCAAGAGCTCGTACTCGGAGCGCACATGCTGGAGATTTGCCCGACGATCGCGGCGAACCGACCGCGCATTGAGGTGCATCCGCTGTCCATCGGCGGCAAGGAAGATCCGGCGCGGCTCATCTTCGACGGTCGCGCAGGCCGGGCAGTGAACGCCTCGCTCGTCAACATGAGCGGGCGGTTCCGGCTGCTCGTGAACGAGGTTGAAGCGGTGCAGCCGCCGCACGAGATGCCGAAGCTGCCGGTTGCCCGCGTGCTGTGGAAGCCGCTGCCGTCGCTTGGCGAATCGGCGGAAGCGTGGATATATGCGGGCGGCGCGCACCATACGGCGTTCTCGTACAACGTGACAGCTGAGCAGTTGATCGACTGGGCGGAGATGACCGGCGTCGAATGCATCGTGATCGATCAGGCGACGAACCTGAATCGACTGCGTAGCGAGCTGAGATGGAACGAAATGTACTGGAGAATGAATTTATAGCTTAGCGTCGGATGCGAGTGAGTCCACATTACTCGAGGAGCGGTATTGCTGTGGAGACACCCCTTCGAGCTTCTTGAACGTCCGGCTGAAGTAGAACGGGTCCGCGAAGCCGACAGATTCACCGATCGTCTGCACGCTATCCGTCGTGTTCAACAGCAGATGCTTGGCCTGCTGGATACGGAGCTGATGAGTGTAGTGGACGATCGTGAGGCCGGTATAGCGCTTGAACACTTGGCACAAGTATTCGTACTTGCGGTCGACAACCCGTTCCAGCGTCTGCTTGGACACGTCGGTGTGGTAGGCATTGTTCAGGTGGTTAACGAGCTTGCGGAACACCGAGTAAGAGGCGGGAAAAGCGGTGTGCGTCTCGCTCTGCTCCAGGAAATCGGTGGCCAGGAAGCGAATAATCTCGCCTAGCAGCAGGGTCGCCTGAAACCGGAAGTACCCTCGAGGCCTGGATAACGTATCGACCATCTCTTCGAATCGACTGAACAGCTTGTATCGGTGCCGGGTCTGGAACAGCCGCGGCACGATCAGGCAATCTTCGAGCGGCCCAGGGCCGGAGCTCGTCCGTAGTTCGGATCGATGGGCATGGACAATATTAAGTTCCGTTGCAGGATCAGACATGAATGGCGACACCCCAGGATCGCAAGAAAACTGGACCCAAAAAAATCGGCCCTGACGCTCTGACGGCTTCCAGCCCCGGTGCTGCTCCCAAGGCATTAACAGGAGCGCATCGCCGGCTTGTAGCGTTAGCTGGTCAGGGCCGGTCTGCAAATGTACGATTCCGTCCGCGACGAGAATAAGCTCGTAGAACGGATTCTGATGCGTGTTGGAGAAGCTCGTGATGTTGGCGTTGAACAAATCCGCCCATTTCACGTCCAACTGGGACAGGCGGGAGAGGGAGTAGTACATCGGTTCCTCCTGGATATTTAACCTAGTTTATCAACGGCGAAATGATAATTCCGTTCATGGCTTCTTACCGCGAGCCGCTTATATACTTCTAGTATAGCATACCGAACAGGATGCGTTGCGGAGGAGGATATAAGAACCATGAGCAATAGCGTATTGAATGAACAGGACTATTATCGGATCGTATACGGCGGATGGCTGGGCAAAAACATTGGGGGAACACTCGGTGCACCAGTGGAGGGCGTAAAGGAGAAGCTGAACCTGACGTTTTATCCGAAGCTCCCGGATGGTCCTCTGGAGAATGATGATTTGGATCTGCAGCTCGTGTGGCTGCACGCCTTGGAGCAATATGGGCCAGGCTTGACTAGCAAGGAGCTGGGGCAGGAATGGCTGGACCATATCTTCTTCCCGTTCGACGAGTATGGGTACGCGCTGACGAGCTTGAGGCGGGGATTGCTTGCGCCAGTGACCGGCTCGTTCAACAATCCGTTCAACAACTGCATGGGATCGCCGATTCGCTCGGAGATCTGGGCGATGGCGGCACCAGGCGCGCCGGATGTGGCTGCGTACTACGCGTATCACGATGCGGTTGTGGATCATGCGGGCGGGGAGGGCGTCTACGGGGAAGTGTTCTTCGCGGCATTGGAAAGTGCGATTTTCTACGAGCAAGATCGGGATCGTCTGATCGAGATCGGGCTGCGCTATATCCCGGAACATAGCCGTACGGCGCTCGCTATGCGGGATTTGATCAAGTGGCATCGCGAGGGCTACGACTGGGAACAGGCACGCGAGCTGATCTTGCAGCATCATGGTCGAGACAATTTCACCGACGCTCCGCAAAATATCGCCTTCACCATTCTTGGTTGGCTGTATGGAGACAACTTCGAGGATGCCATTCTGAAAGCAGTCAATTGCGGCTACGATACGGATTGCACCGCTGCCACACTAGGGGCCATACTCGGCATGCTGCTCGGGCCGGAGCAACTGCCGGCACGATGGGTGAACCCAGTCGGGGACCGGGTTGTTGTCAGCCCGCCGATCAAGGGGTTCCCGGCGCCGCGCAATCTCGATGAACTGACTAAGCGCACGATGCAGGTAGGGAAGCGGGTGCTGGCTTATTGGGACACCGGAATCACGGTTCTGGAGCAGTTACCTACCGCGTGGGCCGATGCTGCCCCTACAGAGTCGAATGTAGAAACGGTGCATGGCAGCATGCAGGCACATCTTCATACGGAACTCGACATTTGGCGGAACTGCGGCATGACGGCGAACCGCTACATGCTGCCGCAAGGAACGCTAGCCGATCCGGATTTGGAGCTGGAGCTGGATTATGGGGTAGAAGGGCCTGCGATCGGAATCGGGCAGGCTAAGACGATCCGTATCACGCTTACGAACCGCTGCCGGATCGTACAGGAAGGCGTCCTACAGCTGGAGCTGCCGACAGGCTTGCGTGCAGGATCGGCGGATCGCCTAGATATTCAGCTGCAGCCAGGGGAATCCGTGAAGTGGGACGCGGTCGTTGCGCATAGTACGACAGAAGCGGCTACCTCATACGAGCTGGCTGTCCGTTGGACTCGCGACCATGACGGGCATGCCTGGACAAGTGTACGCATCCCGTTCAGTCTGGTCGGCGCGACTCATTGGACAGTGGAGGGGCCGGCGAGCACAGAAGCGGCGGACATCATCTGTCCTGGTAATCGCATCGACTGGGCGCTTGGGTTGGTAAGCACCGCTGCGACGGAAGGAGCTTACCGTGCACGTACGAAGCTTCACAATCCTTCCACGCGTAGGGTCCGCTTGATTGTGGCCGCGAACGTGCCGGTCAAGGCCAAGCTGGACGGCAAGATGATCATCGATTGCCCAATGGCGCTAGAGTTCATGCCAGCCTATCACCGGGCACCGAAGCAGCAATACGTGGAGCTGGAGCTGTCGGCTGGCAACCATGACCTCGAGGTAGAGGCGATCGGCCACGGTGGTGAGCTGCCGGAGGTGTACGTTCTTCCGGTATCTACACGCGAGACGAAGTCGCCTGGACCTTATTACTACTACACCGATATGTTGTTCCTGCCTAGTACTAACTAAGCTCCATGGCTTCCAGCATAGTGGCTTCCGAGTAATGGATGGACTTGCGCAGCTGGTTGGCGGTTTCCCGGCTGATAACACCCGTTTCGAATTGAGCCTGTACTTCGTTTCGTTCCGCTTGAATGGCTTTCAAGCGGATTTCTTTTTTCAACTGCCGGAAATTTTTGTCCATGGATACCTGACGGACCCCTATGGTGAGCTTATCGATAATATCCGTATAGGACGTAATAACAGATTGACAGGCCGGGGCATTGTCATCGCGAATCTGCTGACGAACTGCTGCTATAGCCGCCTGCGATGTCCTCAGCTTCGTCCGCTTCAGCACCGCAATCTCTTGTTCGGGTACGGTAGCCGTTTTCAAGGTGCGGAAAGGGGCTAGCATGCCAAGTATCAGCCTGCGAAGCAGAAACCCGATCTGATACAGCTTCAGGCGGAGTCGGCTCGACAAAGCAATCTCCATCTGATCGATCATGCTGTGCAGAAGATTGGACGTTTCTTCGCTAATTTCCCCATTCTCAAGCAGTTTCTGCACTTCCTTGCGCTCCGCGGCTAGTGCCAATATGCGAATGTTAGCTTCCTTTTCGTTGAAGAGGGGGCTTTCTTTATATTCGCTGCCGTTCTGGAGAAGGCGTTGAATTAGCTTGTTGTAATCGGCAAGAACGGCGTAGGAGGCTGTCTTGTTCTCATCGTTAATATCTTCTTCCACTGTCCTCATAGCAGCTTGCATGATCGCGATCCGGGCTTCATGCTTGGACGAGCTGCGCTCCCCCTCCAACTCCTCGTTCTTCCCCTTCGATAATAGAGGCAGCAGGAAGCTGGCTGCTAGTAGAGTGAACAAGATGACACCCGCCGCGAGGAAAAGGATCAGGTCCCGTTCCGGAAACGGACTGCCGTCCTGCAAGACGAATGGGATAGAGAAGGCAGCGGCTAACGTAACCGCCCCACGTACTCCGGAAAGGGTAGTAATCACGATGTCCCGCATGCTTCTCCGCTCCTCCAATTTCTTCGCAGCCCGGGTGTTGGTTACTCGCCAGAAGGAGAATATCCATACAAAGCGCAGCAGCAGCAACGACATCGAGATGATGATGATGTAAAAGAGGACCTGCACATTGCTCACGGTATCATCGCGGATAATGACCGAGAGCACATCCGGAAGCTGAAGTCCGAGTAGGACGAACACAAGCCCGTTCAAGATGTAGATAATGACAGACCAGGTGCTGTTGGACACGATCTGCAGCTTCACCATGGATGATTCGGACCGGTCGCGAGCAATAGCATGGACGATCCCCCCGGCGACGACAGCTAATATGCCGGACATGCCTAATTCTTCGGCAACCAAGTAGATGACGAAAGGCGTGACGATCTGGATGAGCATATGCATGGTCACGTCTTCCATCCCGAATCGGCGAAGAAATACACGGAATCCGATCAGCAGGGCAGAGACTACCGCACCTACGATCAGTCCACCCAGTGCGATGACCGTGAAGTTGAGCGCGGCCTGTGTGAGTGAGAACACGCCAGTCACAGTTGCGGCCACAGCGAATTTGAACGCAACGAGTCCGGAGGCGTCATTCATGAGCGCTTCCCCTTCGAGCAGCCGCATGATCGATTTGGGCATATGGATACGACTCGACAAGGCGCCGACCGCTACTGCATCCGTGGGGGACAATATGGCCGCCAATGCAAATGCAGCGGGCATAGGAATAGAGGGGATTAACCAATGGATAATAACGCCGCCTACGACTACAGTCGTGAACACCAAGCCCAAGGCAAGCCGCAATATCGAAATACGTAAATTCCATAGCTCTTCCCGGGGAATACGCTTCCCGTCATTGAATAGCAGTGGCGCAATGAACAAGACAAGGAACAGCTCCGGATTGAGCGCCAGGTCTATGCCGAGAGGTAGAATGGCCACAGCGGCACCCAGTAGGATTTGGAAGATCGGCACGGAGATGAAGGGCACGAACCGATTCATAATGTTGGAAATGCCAATCAGAAGTAAAGAAACTAATACGCCAAGAAAAATTTCCATTTTACCAAATATCGCCTCCTGCCTTATAGCCTTCTCATTGTTATGAAAAATATATCATGAATCGACTGAAACTTGGAAAAGAAATGCAGGGAAGGGGTAGACAGAAATAGAGGTAGATCATACAATGTGCTATATAAATATGTTTGTACGTACAAATGGAATTTATGTCCGACTTTAATCAAAACCAATGGAGGTGTGTTCTTTTGAAGGAGAGGCAGGGGGCGCTGGTCAGGAGAGACGATCGACGTAGCGGAAGCGATCTTGTTCCTGGCCAGCACAATAGCGAACGAGCACGACGAGCACCCCATAGAGAGAAGGAATGGTAACGATGACGGTGGATAATCGAAATGACTATGGCAATGCGCTGGAAACGCTGGAAACGGATTATATAACAGGGGCAAAGCGTGTGATGGAACGAATCGAACAGACACAGATGGACGTAATCGAGCGGGCAGCGGAGCTTTGCTTTCAGTCGATTCATAACGGGGGTCTGGTGCATCTGTTCGGCAGCGGGCATTCCCGCATGGCGGTGGAAGAGATGTATCCGCGGTACGGCAGCTTCCCAGGTTTCCATCCGATGGTGGAGCTTTCATTAACGAACCATCATGCTGTAGTGGGCAGTAACGGACAGCGGCAGGCGATGTTTCTGGAAAATGTCGAGGGGTTCGGCCGTATTATCGCGGACGAAGTCCACTATGGCCAGCACGACAGCATGATGCTGTTCTCGCATAGCGGGACGGGTGCGGTTGTAGTGGATATTGCCCTTGCCATGAAAGAGCGCGGGATTCCTGTAATCGCCGTTACTTCGGTAGGTCATAGCAGGTTAAGCCGCTCCAAGCACAGCTCCGGACACCGCTTGTATGAACTGGCCGACATCGTGATCGATAACGGGGCTGTACCCGGTGACGCCATGGTGAAGATCGAGGGTCTGCACACACCGGTAGGTCCTGGTTCGACAATCGGCAATACAGTCATCGTGAACTCGATCAAGTGCAAGCTGGCGCAGAAGCTTACCGACGCCGGAAACCCGCCGAAGGTGATCACTAGTGCGATCTTCGTGGGGGATGAGGAATCCAAGCGACTGTTCGACGCTTCCTATGATGAATACTGGCGCTCTACTCGCTCGGTCTGAGGGAGAAGATCAGCGGCTACAGAGAGGAGCGGGAGGGATGGCAACAGCTAATACCGCGAGCAAGACCGTCGATGTCTTGGTGCATGGCGGAGATGCGGCAGGGGTATGTGCGGCAATAAGCGCAACTCTGCCCAGTGCATGGCTATGGGTCAGGCAGCAGGCGTCGCGGCCGCGATAAGCGTGGAGCAGGCGTTGCCTTTCGCTGCTGTTCCAGCTCGTGAGCTACAGATGAGGCTGTTGGCGGATGGTGTGATTTTGGGGTACAGTTAATGAAAACTTGTTTTTCAGGAGGCTGCTAGTATGAACTTTGTACCGTTGGACAAGCAACGAATCTCAGAAATGACGGCATTATGGAATAAAGAGTGGGTGGATTCGTTCCCCATGAGAGACCGACTTGTGCAGCAAAATATGTTCGAGGATCGAAATGTGTTGGCTGCTGGCTCTTGGATGGTCTTAGAAGAAGAGACAGACCAGTTGCTGGGGTTCATTGTCGCCAAGGCGTGGCAGGATGATGAATCGGGTGTATCGTTCAGCTCGGACACAGGCTGGATTCACGCCCTAGTGGTGGCTCCTGAGTGGCGGGGACGCGGAATCGGGGGATTGCTGCTGGAAAAAGCGGAGGCAGCATTGCGAGCCGCGGGTGCAAGTCAATTTGCACTAGGCAACGACTTTCACTGGCGGATGTTCCCTGGCCTACCGGAAGTGCGCCCGGAAACCAAAGCTTGGTTTGAGAAGCGCGGCTACGAAGTGTTGAAACCGACTTACGACTTGATTCATGAGTACGGAGATACGCCTGCTGACGCAGTGGAGCTGCCGCAAGCAGCAGGGGTAACATTCCGGTTAGCCAAGCCGGACGACCGTGCTGCGCTGATCGCATTCATGGAGCGGTGCTTCCCAGGAAGATGGGAATATCAGACGAAGCAGTATTGGGAGCGTGGAGGTTCGGGGCGGGAGTTCGTCGTGTTGGAGAAGGACGGAGGCGAACTGATCGGCTTTTGCAGGCTGAACGATTCCCGCTCTCCGCTGCTCGCTCAGAACATTTATTGGGCCCCCATGTTCGAGGAGGAATTAGGTGGCATTGGACCGTTAGGGATCGACGAGCAGTATCGGGGGTATCGGTATGGGCTTTCCATCGTGCAGGCGGCAGTTTCCTTTCTAAGGCAACGGGGTATTCGACGCATAGTGATCGATACAACGCCGTATGTTGATTTTTATGGGAAGCTGGGTTATCGGATATGGAAGACGTATTGGAGGCTGCACAAGACAGGACATTAAGGAAGTGTGCAGGTAATTTGTAAATGGAGCTTTTTTCTGATATGCTTCTTAATCATAAGTAACTTATTATAATGACAAGAGTATTAGGAGGAACCCCACATGACTAACAACCTGGCCCCAGAAGTGGCAAATATTCGCAATGCGGAGCATGAGATCGATTCGTTATTTCTAAATCGTTGGTCCCCGCGTGCTTTTTTGTCCAAAGAAGTACCGGATCATGTACTGTTAAGTTTATTCGAAGCGGCACGCTGGGCTCCATCAGCCGGCAACAGCCAACCGTGGAAGTATATCGTGGCCAAGACGGCGGAAGATCGGGAACAGTTCCTGAGCTTCGTTAATCCGTCTAATGCGGAATGGTGCAGTAAGGCCCCGGTTATTGCGGTTGTACTTGCCAACCAGGTGAATGGGAATGGAACCGCTAACCGTTGGGGAAGCTTCGATACGGGCACATCCTGGGGATACTTGGCGCTAGAAGCGGGTGAGCAGGGCTTACATGTCCATGCGATGGGCGGCTTTGACAAGGACAAGGCGAAGGAAACGCTGCAGGCACCTGACGAGTACGAAGTGATGGCGGTCATTGCGATAGGGTATCGCGGTGAGAAGGAACTATTGTCAGAGAAATATCAAGAGAGAGAACAACCTTCTACCCGACGTCCGCTGGAGGACATGCTGTTCGAAGGGAAGTTTGGCGGAAGCTTTCAGAAATAATAACACGGTGAGAAGCTAGGTGCGAAAAAGCCCAACTGTCGATGAATCTTCGGCAGATTGGGCTTTTTTGTTGTTGGGCTATATTTAGCAAAACTGTCTACAACCAGTGTGGGCCTTTGGAGGCGAATAGCGCGGAAAACGAGGCTGTCGATTAATTGTGAACAAGAGGAGTGGAAAGTGAAAAAGAGGACCCTGGCGAGTTTTGGCTTGAACCTCCATACCGCCAAATCCCTTATACAATCAGGTTCAAACAAGATGTTGGGGCCCCCACAAAGTAATCGGCGTTATCTTCAGAGCTAGTCTTCACTTTGTGGGGTAAAGCGTAGGGGTTCTTTTTCACTTGGAACGGCCGTTTTTGCTTCAATCAACAGTTAATCGACAACCTCAAAAACCGCGTTACAGCTTCGCAGCGCGGCCTTGAACGTGATTGTTATAGTCCGTCGCACAGGTTACTAGCCTACGACTCCATATAAATCTACACCATCCAAGTTGATCGATACTTTCACCTTCGTAGCAGAGACACGCTCCACCTTGACCTCTCGTGCCTCGGAGCCTAGCTCGGGGCTTCGAACGACTGTTGAAGTCCAAGGATCGCAGCCAGCTCCGTCGAAATCAATCTCGTAGCTCAACCGATTGTTCGTGCTGAGCGAGCGAATGTCCTTCAGCACGGTCGCATGGTTGTGCGCATCCTCGTGCTGCGGGTGTGGAATCGCTTCGAGTGAACGGTTCATCAGATGCAGCACTGGGCCTTGCTCGTGAACACGCAGGCGCAGTGCCCAGCCGGTATCACCGGCAGTTTGCCTGATGCGCGGCGAGAATGCGCCCGCATCGATGAGCTGCTGCAGCGCCACCGCGGCCTCGCCGCCGCCGGCGGCGCTGCCCACAAGCAGCCGCAGCCCCGGATAGGCTGCGGCGCCCTCCAACAGCGCGTCCGAGAGCGGCCGCTCGCGCAGGAAGCCCCGTTCGTCATGGGTGCCGAACGGCAGGCACAACCACGCCTCGCCGCCAGCTGCAAGCATGCGGCTCAACGCCTCGAACTGCGCATCTGACACGCAGCCGACGCCGTCCAGCACAAGCGGGGTGCGCTCGCGGATCAACGCTTCGGCATCAGCCAGCTCATCGGTCCGCACGATGCGGTAGCCGATGTTATGGGCGACGAACGCGCCCGACCAGCTCAGCACGCGGTCCCAGTGCTCACGGCTGTCAACGTCCCGCCAACCGTTGTCCCTGCAGTAGGTGTTGCTCGCAAGCCGCACTTCTACGACGTCGCGTCCCGCCTTGCCGTCCAAAGCGCTGTAAGTTTTCTCCCAATTGTTGATTGGTCCGACGATGGCGTGGGTTTCCTCCATATCAGTAGGATCTTCCTTTAATCGGCCAGGCAATGTGCTGCTCCAATTGACAACTCCCCAGAACCGACTCAATCCCCAGCCAAGGTAACCGCCTTTATCGTAGATCGTATAGCTGAGTGCCATGGCCGGAGCGTTCCCCATCTTCGCGGCGATATCCTTTTGCTGCAAAGCTTCTGCATCTGTTCGTGTCCAATGTACGCTTTCAGTGCCGATTCCGCAGTTTTCCAGCATGACCATATCGAGATGAGGGACCATCTTCTCCAGGTTCAGGGAGACGGCATTAAGAATAATCGGGCCTGTGCTAGAGCAACACGTCATTAAGGGCTTGTCAGGGAAGTGACTCTTGATCATCTTCACATGATCAGCAATGATGTCCGTCCGCAGACGAATCCAGTCTCGGAAGATTGGGTTGTCGTAGTTGCCCCAGCCGATGGCCGAACCGGAAGTATCACCCCAGAATGACTTGTCCTCGAATGGAGGGAGATCGTGACCATAATCCCGCTTGAACCGTTCCCGACAGTGCACACACCCACACGTGGATAGCCACCCATAATCAGCCATATCGTCGATCTCTGCGCCATCCAGTGCAACCTCGCGAGTTAACCGTTCCAGGTACTTGCTATGCATTTCCAAATACTGAGGATTATTATGGCAGAACAACTCCAATTGGTAAGAGGGACTGTAGCCTCGGCTCCCGTCACGCACATCGACCTGGCACAGATCGTTGAATCGGTAGCCCGCGTATCCGGCGTATTCAGCCGCTATGGGATCGTGATGCAGCAGGATGTGATGACGCTGAGCGGCATGCATCTTGAGGTACTCGGCTTCATTACGCGGGCGTTCCATCGTGTTGCAGGAGAAGTGGTCCAGGAATTTAATGTCGTATTGGTGCAGCTCCTCGCACACGTTGTTCAAGTAGCCATGGAGTTGACCGAAGTAGTTGGAGAAGTCGAACCGAATATGGAAGCCGAAATTCAGAGCGGTGTCGATGCCCGCTTCCGCAAACCCTTCAGCGCGTCGTTTGATTTTGTCCTTGATGGATTTCTGCGGCCAAAGCAAATCTTCCAGGCTACACCACCAGCTAGCTGCCCTGCGGGGTTGGAAATAGTTATACGGAGCTCGAATGTCCATAAGTCCTCCTTATTTTCAAGAACAGGTATGATATAGGTCTGATTAATTCGCTTTCATTCTAACATAGGTATCCCCGCTTATAAATAAAAATCCAAGCCGAATGTCAACGAGAGACAAACGTGCCTGGATGCTATGTAAACCTATGTATATGGGTTAGGAAATCGACTCCATCAACGCTCCGTCATTTTGTTAAGATCAGAGGTGAGCTCATCCAAATGCAGGATACTTTCCTTAATCTCGTTGACCCGCGTATCCTGCGTAATCATGCTGGCTGCCATCTCTTCGATGGAGGCCATGTTGGTTTCCGTAGTCTCGGCGATGGTGGTAATCTCCTTCGCTATTCTCGTGTATTGATGGTACATGTCATCAGCAGCAAGCTGAACTTCGGTGGATTGCTCGTCCACCCTCGTCACATCGTTGGAGAGTGTATGCATCGCATCCGCAACGTGCTTCGTGGCGTGGCGACTCTCAACAATCGTCTGTTGCCCGAGGATGATCTGATCAGCAGCCCGATCCGTCATCACGCGAATCGTTTCTAGGATTTCCCCTATTTGTTCTGTCGATTGTTGCGAGGTTTCAGCCAACTTGCGTATCTCGCTGGATACGACGGCGAAGCCTCGGCCGTGTTCCCCTGCACGGGCAGCTTCAATTGCGGCATTGAGCGCTAACAAGTTCGTTTGCGAGGAGATATGATTAATCGTCGATACAATCTCGCTGATCTGCTTGTTCTGTTCGTTCAACTCTTTCATCAGAGCAACAGAAATATCAATCGTATCATGAACATGATCGATCTTGACCATCAGTTGATCCGCCTCTTCGCTACCGCTCTTCGTCAATTGAACAGAGCTCTCCAGGCGTGTCTTCATCTCAGTCGATCGGGAGGCCAGTGAGGCGACTGCTTGTTCAATAGCGCGAATGGATTCACTGATGTCGGCTATGCTCATGGTTTGCGTCTCGATGCTGGAAGTCACTTCCGAGAAGGAGGAGGTCACCTCCTGGGAGATCGTACTTGTTGAAGTTATATTCTGCTTGAGCTGCGTACTGAACGAATTCAATACGTGAAGAGAGGAGGAGAGTCGGTTGATGATCTCTTGCGACCGGTTCTTCTCAGTGATCGCTTGCTCGCGTTGATGGTTGGCCTCGGACTGCAATCGTTCGCTGAACTTCGCGGATGTGAGGAGCGGGGCAGCCAGCATGACCAAGTACATCATAATCGTGAAGGGGTCGTTGTTCCCGAACATCTCATCTTTATAGGGACTCATGAATAAGTATACAGTCAGGCCGGTTCCCAAGAGCGCAGAGAATACGAGCGCCCGGAAGTTTGTATAGAGCGTCATGATACCCAAGTTCACGAATACGAGAAAATACGTTGTAATAATAGGGCCGGTCATTATAAGTAGAAAGGTTAACACGGTAATAATGACAGGAATGAAATACATGACATACTCCGCCAACCAACGCTTGTAGGTCATGATCGTAGCCATCCCACATGTGACGAGGCCTGCAATGACTAGGACGATCACGGAGTTGGAGGAAGCGCCCGTCAGCAGATCGACAGCAATGCCCAGAATCAGCATTCCCCATATAATGTTGACAAGCAGTTTATTTCTTCTGTGCAGGGTATCAGATGGGTTCATTCTCATCAACCTTCCATTTTTTGTGACTAAAAATGACAATATCATATTTCGCTATCATTCGACAATGTTGGACGTCAAAAAAATCCAACTGCAGACGAATGGTGCTTCCCGCTGTGAGGTCATCGCGGCCATCTATGTCCGTAAGCAAACGATCGAAGCGTGGTTGCTCACGTTAATTGAAAAAAGTTGAACAAAACGGACCGGTTGTGATTTATATCACAGCCGGTTTTCGCAGTTGGTGGTACATTATGTGTGAGGGGAGAAACAAGTGCCCCGTAGAAGGAAGGTGGAGGCAACGGATACTCGAAACTGCTTATCCGCAGCAAGATATACATTTTTTTGTCCAATAATGTGAAAGAAATCACAAAGAGGAGCTGGTAACGATGGTAAACTGGTTGCGCACTAACAAATGGGCGGCAGGCTTGCTTTTAGTAGTCAGAGTGTATATAGGTTGGACGTGGTTGACGGCGGGTTGGCACAAGCTGACAGGCGGTTTTGATGCTGGAGGGTTCCTGAAGGGAGCACTTGCCAAACCGATCATGGATAAAGCGACGAACGAGCTGGTGTACCCGACCTTCACCGCTTTCCTAGAAAATTTCGCGCTGCCCAATGTGAAATGGATCAATATTATGATCCCGCTTGGCGAATTCCTTGTCGGACTTGGACTCATCCTTGGGGCATTGACTACCGCGGCTGCTTTCTTCGGGCTATTAATGAACTTCATGTTTTTGTTCGCCGGTACGGTAAGCACGAACCCTTGGATGGTACTGATCGGCGGTATCGTGTTCTTGGCTGGGGCTAATGCGGGGCGGTTCGGTGTAGACTTCTACCTGCTGCCTATGCTGCGCAAAATCGTGAACAAGATTGTAACTAAGCGCAATGGCAAGAAACCGCTAGGCGGAACGCATAACCCCATGCATGCATAATGATTTCGATCTAGAACATGAACAACCCGGAGGCCTCTTGGCTTCCGGGTTGTTTATGCATTCAAGCCATTGTCCTCGTGTGGTAGCGGTTTCATGTAAATGGAGGTTTGTTAGGAGTCTGTCCGACGAAAGCAAATCGTGAATATTTATTCATTCCTGCGGTTATTGCGGGAAGGGATGGCACTACACCGCTGTTGAAATTCAAATTGTTTTAATTAATCTTATGGTTACAACTTGATTTCAAAGGCGGCCGTAAACTTTACGTACCATTCCCTTTCCCTCCATAATCCTATGAATAAATATTCACGAAAATCAGATCGTCGGACAGACTCCTATATAGTAAGTGGATAAATTGATTGACAGAGATAGATACAAAAAGTATCATAATATAAAAAGGAAAGAGAGGTTAATCATGTCAAAAAAGGAGCAAGTAGAGGGAAAAGAGAAGATCGTGTTAGACATTCGAAGTGTTCTTACCCAGTTATCAATTGACCAAGAACACTGTCTGTTTCTTCAAGAACTGCTCACGAAAAAGGAGGGAGAAGCTAGTTCTTTACGTTAAGGTTGAACGATCGTTCCGCACGTACGAAGGCTATGAATCGTTTGGATTCTTCGGGTGTTAATTTCTTGCCGTCTATCGTTAAGGCAAACTTCTTAAGTAATTCTTCATCTGAGAGTTCCAGAGAGTCTGTGAATTCTCTTACCTCACTAGTAAGCGCGCTAAGAGGGTTATTAGTGCGTCCTATCAAGTAATCCACAGTGACACTGAATAAATTCGCGATCTTATCTATAGTAGTATAATCCGGTTCTCTCCGGTTTGTTTCATAGTGTGACAACGCTGCTCTTGTAATCCCGAGATGGTTTGCGAGGTCTTCTTGAGTCAACTTCCGCTGTTCCCGTAGTTCGGCAATTCGGTTCCCGTACTTCATATTATCCTCCCACTTTATTTAAAGAATCTTTAGCTGAAATACTTGTCACATTACATCTATAATATCATTCTACCATTGAACTTATATATATCAGTAATAAAAATAGTGACATCAAAAAAATCTTGACACGATACATTATGTATCATAAACTGTGATTATAACTTCGATACATATTGTATCTTAATTTTTGTTTGTGAAGGTGGACTTTCTTTTGAACTTTTCTGCGGACGATCCGAATATTCTTAATCGGTACATTGTGTATGGTAAGCTATCTGTTTGGAAAGTTCAAGGGAAACCAGTAAATACCAGAGAAAAGCCCGTTCACATCGTTAATCTCTCCTCAACTAGCATAACCTTTCAATCGGATCTTAAACTGCCTTTAATGCGAGAGTTTGAATTGAAGCTAGAGTTGGGTTTCGATCATAATCCTGTCATTCCTGTGATTGGTTATCTTCAACAAATCGAGGAGGATTCGGGGTCATATCTGTACCTTTTACACATTTGTGAGAGTGAGAGCAGCAATCTGGAATTGACGCAATTATTAAAAATTTTGTTTCTTCAACAGCATCCGATCTTACAGAAAGTGCATAAATCGTACAGTTATTTTGCACTGCCGAGCGTGAGACCAAATGAAGGGATTCTCGACCTTACAACTTGACAAATCCAAGAGTCAAAGAGGGGATAGTAATTGCTGGGGTGTGGAAATAGGATCACGTTATTGCGGGAAAAGGGTGCACTAACCCAAGAAGAGCTTGCCGGATTACTAGGTATTTCTCGCGCTTCGCTTTCCCATTATGAAACAAACCGAAGAGAGCCGGATATTGGAACGATAAACAAATTAGCCGATGTCTTCCATGTTTCCGTGGATTTCTTGCTGGGCCGAATCGATAACATCCAGAAAGAATGAGGTACGAATGGGCGCGATAACAGGTATCTTCCAATTTGATCTAACCCCTGTGTCTGATAACGATGCCGATACGCTTATGCAGAGTTTAGAGAAATATCCTGCTAATGATATACGAACATGGCACGAGGGATCGATCTTCCTAGGATGCCTTGCCCAATGGATTACTCCTGAATCTGTTCATGAACGTTTGCCTTATTACGATGCGTTGACCAAGCTTGCCATAACAGCGGATGCGATCATTGACAACCGAGCAGAACTATTCGACCGATTGCAGATCGAGCCTATAAGGCGGCAACAGATGAAGGACAGCGAGCTTATTCTGTTGGCCTATCGGAGGTGGGGAGTACAAGCCCCTGCTTATCTTATCGGTGATTTCGCCTTTGTGATCTGGGATGACAACAAGAAGCTTCTGTTCAGCGCAAGGGACTTGTCTGGGAATCGAACCCTATATTATCACCGTGATCATCGGAGGTTCGCATTTTCCACAACCATTATGCCCCTGCTCGCACTACCTAGTGTGATGAAGAAGCTTAACGAAACGTGGCTTGCCGAGTATATGGCAATCCCAGACATGTTCGAATCGTCGGATGTAGGCTCTACCGTCTACAAGGATATTTATCAACTTCCGCCCGCTCATTGTATAACCGTTGTAGAAGGTGCGGTGTCTTTGTCCCAATATGGGACATTATCGCCAGACAAGAACTTGAAACTTAACTCGAATGAACAATATGAAGAAGCGTTTCGTGAGGTGTTCCAACAGGCCGTTGCATCGGGTCTGCGTACGCACCGGCAAGTGTGCGCGACATTAAGCGGGGGATTGGATTCGGGAACAGTTGTGAGTTATGCCGCGACAGCATTACGCCAACAAAATAAGCGGCTGCACACGTATAGCTACATCCCTGTCTCTGACTTTGTCGATTGGACGCCCAGAAGTATGGTTGCGGATGAACGGCCCTATATCCAGGCAACGGTTCAACATGTAGGCAATATATCCGACCACTATTTGGATTTTGCGGGGAAAAGTCCTTTCACAGATGTTGATGACTGGCTCGAGCTTCTTGAGATGCCGTACAAATATTTTGAAAACTCGTTTTGGATTAAGGGGGTTTTCGAGAAGTGCAGCGAACAAGATGCAGGCGTACTGTTAACAGGGGCAGGAGGCAATCACTCCATTTCTTGGGGACCAGCCGTGGACTATTATGCGCTTCAGCTTAAGAAGCTGCGATGGGTTCATTTGTACCGTGAACTACAGCTGTTCAGCAAGCGCAAGGGAATACGTCGATCGCGCCTGCTTCCGATTATTGGGCGACGGGCTTTGCATTCTCTCGTTCCTGCCTTCTTATCTGCTAACAGTCAACCGGACATGCCACTTTTGTTGCACCCGGAGTTTGCTCGAACAACCCATGTATTAGACAAGATCCAAGAAGTGAACGCCATTTGGGCTGCAAGAGATGCCTTTGAAGCGAGGGACAATCATTTTCAAAGTCTGCATCTAGCTAACCTTATTGGGACGAAGGGGACCAAGCTTTCATTAAGGTACGCATTACGTGAATTTGATCCTACAAATGATCAGAGAGTAGTTCGATTTTGTCTAGGCGTCCCTCTGGAACAGTATGTTCAGAATGGTTACGATCGAGCATTAGTGCGAAGATCGACCGAACGTATATTGCCCGACAAGGTGCGACTCAACCAGCGAATACGGGGTATTCAAGCGGCAGATTGGGTTCATCGGATGATCCCTTTGTGGCCCGCAGTTCAGGAGGAGTTGCAGCAGTTGTGCCGTGATTCTCTTACCTCTGGCATCATGAATGTAGAGCAAGTAGAAGCCTCCCTTTCGAGGTTCGGAAATGACCCTCGACCGGAATATGCGATTGATCCGGATATGAGATTTTTGATGCGCTGTTTAGTAGTGTACAGGTTTTTGAAGCAGTTTTGACGATATGCAAGATTGAAAGGAGGTGAGAAAATGACAACCGTAAAAAAGCAATGGAAGGAACCGGTTTTGGAAGTTCTCCATGTCAATATGAYGATGGCGGGAACAGGAACTCATTACATTGACTTCGTAACCAAAACGGACTTCGACATTACGGATAACCCGACTCCTTGGCCGTTCCCAGGGGGCATAGGCCCGTCGTAACACTGAATGCTGCAGTATTCTTGATCGTCCAAAGTGCACGCCCTTATATTGTAGCTTCGTATAAGGGCGCATTTTTTTATTTCACTACTTTACGGGGGTGAGGATTATAATAACAATTGCGCAAAAAACGTTGTATGAAGCTTTCGGCCTCACAGTACTTAGCGAAATTTCACTTCCGGAATGTACGCGAATAACGAATGAAAGTATTCCGGTGGATGTTGAAATCACATTCGGCGACATTCCGCTCGATTGGGATCACGAGGCAATGGACAGGGATTACCTCATCGTTAGGAATAACGAATTGATGTTAACGATACACGGTGTTGCCAGATATGTAATCCGGGAAGGCGCACGAATTCTAATCTCGCCGCTGCCGGGATCGGACGAAGGTAAAGTGCGTGTATATTTGCTCGGTACATGTATGGGTGTCATCTTGATGCAAAGAAAGATACTCCCTCTTCATGGCAGTGCGGTCGTTATTGATGGAAAGGCATATGCCTTTGTCGGGGAATCCGGAGCCGGGAAGTCCACAATTGCTGCCGTTCTGTTGAATCAAGGCTATCAATTGCTTAGCGATGATGTTATAGCCGTCTCGCTCTCACCCGACGAGTTGCCGATGGTAACACCGTCTTATCCGCAGCAGAAGCTGTGGAAGGAGAGTATAGATAAATTAGGAATGAAGAGTAGCGAGTTCAGGCCGTTATATCAAGAGCTTACGAAGTATGCCGTGCCGGTGTCAGATCAATTCCGTAATGAACCAGTCCCGTTAGCCGGAGTATTTGAAATCGTTAAGACAGATCGTGAGCAATTCGAGATACGGCATGTCCAAGGTATTCAACGGTTACCGATCTTCATGCAGCATACGTATCGGAATTTTATAGTCCCAAGGTTGGGCTTGGAGCGGTGGCACTTTGCCATCTCATCCAGCATTGTGAGCCGAATTCATGTATTCCAGTTAGGGAGGCCGTCGGTAGGTTTTACTGCTCATGAACTGGCAACTGAAATACTAAGCAAAGTACGTAAAGGAGCTTGAGTGGAATGACAAGAGATAAGGTCATTGTTAACCAAACGATTGTTCGAGATGAGGGTTTCCTGATAAGCGATATGGACGGGGAAAAGGTCATGCTAAGTATTAACAGTGGGAAGTATTATAACCTTGGGCAAGTTGGGGGAAGGATATGGGACCTGGCGGCGTCGCCAATACCTGTAAGTAAGATCATTGATACGCTTGTCTCCGAATACGACATTGAACGAAGTAAGTGCGAGCAGCAGGTGATGAGCTTCCTGGATCAATTGTGGCGGGAAGAGATCATTCAAGTTCAGCAGGAAGCAGTAACTTTATAAGCCATGTGGAGAAAAGTGAAGCGACTATATGCCATGCGACCGTCGAAAAGGAAGTTATTCCTGGAGGCGTATCTATGGTTAGGTTGGGCTCGCCTGTTGAAGAGTTTGCCATTCGCAAGAGTTGCCCCAACGCTAGGGGTCCCCATGCTGGAAACACCCCTATCTCATGATCCTCACAACGATCTCGCACTAAGGAACGTATCTGATGCGCTGATCACCATGAGCCGGCATACGTTCTGGGAAAGCAAGTGTCTGGTCATGGCAATCGCAGCTCTGAAGATGTTAGAACGACGTGGAATTGACAGCACGCTCTACTTGGGAATCGCCCGGGACACCTCGGGTAAGATGATCGCCCACGCTTGGCTGCGAAGCGGTCCCTACTACATTACGGGATTCGAAGGGATGGAACGATTCACCGTAGTAGGGAAGTTCGGAAAACAGTTAATGCTTAACAGGCAAGGGAGAAGGTAATATGAACATTCAACCATTCAATAGGGATATCGATTCCTTACCTAAGGAATTGGAACTGCTGCTTGCGATTATGGGGATGAATCACGATACGACAATGKAAGCAGTAAACAACCAATTAGACATCTCAGTCGATTGGGAAAGATTCCTCTACTTAGCCAGACATCATCGTGTCTACCCCCAGGTGTATGCGAATTTACAAAAACTCGATCAACCAGGAATGGTGCCTTCCGATGTCTTACAAGCTCTTTCCGCAGCCTATACCCAGAACACCTTTCAAATGCTGCATTTAACACGAGAATTGGTGAAAGTCTGCAGCCTCTTTCGGGACAATCAGATTCGTACCCTCACTTTGAAAGGGCCGGCACTAGCGGAGGACCTATACCGAGACATCTCGTTGCGGACGTCCAAAGATTTGGATTTGTTAATAGCGCCAGATGATTTTGATCAAGCAGAGGCTATTCTGATCCATCGCGGCTACATCATGGACCATGACACGATCCAAGTGCTCAACTCTCGGAAGTGGAAAGAATATCATACTACGTATACTCATCCTGTCAAAGGCATTCAAATCGAATTGCATTGGAAAGTTAGCTATCACATAGGGGAGGAAGTAAGCTTCAATGAACTGTGGGGACGGAGAAGAACCAGCTTCATTACGAATTCCCCAATCTATATCCTTAGTAGCCAGGATATGTTTCTGTATCTTGTAACGCACGGCGCCCGTCATGGCTGGTTCCGGCTGCGATGGTTGGCGGATATAGATATAC